>NZ_JBQWIE010000090.1:0-971 GCF_056745525.1 Parasediminibacterium sp. HNIBRBA5674
TGTGGTGGAAATCCTGAAAAACTAAATGAAGTTTTATTGTGTAACACCTCATAAATATCTTTCGTACACCTGTGGTGCCACCAAGAACCATTCCAAAACATAGCAGACCTGTTACTGCCCAATAGGCGACATTTTTACTTTTTTTCTGTTCCATTTAATTTAAACTTTAATTGTGAACTACAAAAGTCTAAACTTTAAGTGTGTTTTCTTTTTACAAAAGATAAAAAATCATTTGGCAGCTCTAATTCGGCTTAATGAAACTTGTGTAATACCAAGATAGTTGGCAAGGTCCCCAAGACTGATGCGTTGAAGAAGTCCATTGTTTTCATTTACAAAATTATTGTATCGTTCAGTAGCATTTTCTTCAAGCATTTCACTAATCCGTTTCATCATTCCTAATGTAGCGAATGAAATTAGTTTACTAAAAAGTGTTTCAATACAATGGTGTTTCTTACACAATTCTTGAATTGATGTCTTTTTGATAGCATATACAGTTGTGTCTTCAAGTGCCAAAAGCATATATTTTGAAGGTCGTTGAGTGATATAGCTACTGATTTCTGTAAACAACATATGTTCTTTAAAAAAAGTCATTATAAACTCTTTGTTGTCTTTGAAGAAAAAAGACTTTGTTAGTCCTGATTTGATAAAATAGTATTCTTGGCTTACTTTATCTGCCTTTAAAATGTAGTCACCTTTCTGAAAGGTTTTTATTTCAAATGCTCCCAAAAAATCATCCTGTGCGTAATTGTCAAGGGGTGAAACTTTATCTGTATAACTTATAATTTCGTTCATTTTTATGTAAATCTATGTCTGTTTCGTTGTCTCTAAAATTACGCCCAATTCAAGAATAGACGAAATTCTGTTTATAATAAATTCAGCTGCGGTTTGTGCCCAACCATAGGTGTACGAAAGATATTTATGAGGTGTTACACAATAAAACTTCATTTAGTTTTTCAGGATTTCCACCACAC
>NZ_JBQWIE010000091.1:0-962 GCF_056745525.1 Parasediminibacterium sp. HNIBRBA5674
GTGGTAGCATCGTATTTCTTCCACATTAATTCAAAGCTATTATCGCCTTTTTTATCTAGCATATTAAAAGCTGCTTGTTCGTTTTGGTGCTTGCTTAATTGATCGAATAAACGTTGCAAGCCAAATATGCCTGCATACATAAAATCATGTGCATTTTCTTTACTACTAATTACAATTGCATTAGCTACTAATGCTTCATCACCCACAGGCACTAAACCAAAATCCAATGCCATTGCATTAGCTGTGTGGCTTCCAAATGAATGTGTGGTGGGGTTGTAATATTTAGCAATAAATGCATTACGAATTAATTGAGCAGAATCGCTAAATGCTTGACTATCTAGAGTGTTACCAAGTGCAGCCGCAGCTTGCTTTAATATCATTAAATCATTGTAGTGAAATGCCGTAGAACTCAATGGCACCGGGCAGTCTATAGAATCAATTGTTCCAGGTGGGCACCAATCGCCTAAACCTATATATACAATATGATTTTTAGCAAGCCCCCCTACAAAATTTACCCATTGTTTCATATCTGGATAAAACTTTTTCAATGCATCAGTATTACCATAATATTTATACAAAAACCAAGGTAGTTGCACAATGGCAGTACCCCAATCTGGCGAGGCAGCGCCGATAAAACGTTTACCAGGGGCTACCATTGTAGGTATACCAGCAGGCTTTAAATATTTCTCAATTCTTGGCTCCTTTAAGCCTGTGTATCTAATAGTATTGAGTGTTGGCTTTGCAGTTGAGTGAATATCATCCATAAACTTTAACCAAAAATTCTCCATATCCATGTTATAGATAGTACTTTGTGCCATTGCATGTGCATCACCTAGCCAACCGCATTTTTCACGAGCTGGACAATCGGTGGGAATACTGTGCAGGTTACTAATTAAAGTCCAATAACTCAGTTGGTGTAGCTTGTTAATTTGAGGATTAGCACAATTAAAGTTTCCTGCTGA
>NZ_JBQWIE010000092.1:0-916 GCF_056745525.1 Parasediminibacterium sp. HNIBRBA5674
GGCTTTTTGGTGAAGAAAGAATAAGCTGCCAATGTACTCATTACATTGAACAGAAAACCATTGATTGAGCGATGTCTGGTATGCTGTAACTGGCAAATGTTTTTAAGTTCGTCATTCACGGATTCTATCACTGCTCTTTTACGTAAAAGTATTTTATCGGTAGCGGTTAAATCTTGCTTTTGCATGTTCTTTTTTACTTTGGTAATGAGTTGTATTCCATCCGCAAAAAGCAAGTCTGATAAGGCTTTGGAGATATAGCCTTTATCGCCAAAAATCTTTCCGACTATATCTTCTGTAAGGCTTTGCATCACTTTAATATTTCTATCATCCACATTACCTTTGGTTAAGTAAAAAGATAAAATCTCGCCTTTGTCATTGATAATGAGGTGCAGCTTAAAACCATAAAACCAACCAATGGAAGTAAAGCCTCTTTCAGCCACATTTTTAAACACTTTGTTCTGACGGATGCGTTTGTTGTGGCATACTTTGATGTGGGTAGAATCTACAAAATTGATACCCCTTGATTTACCCAAACAACACATTTTTAAGAACAACATCATGGGTACAGCTACCCTTTGCTGTAATTCAATGAAACGGTTGTAAGAAACCAAACCAGGAAAACAATCACTTAAATGAGCTTTTACGTAGTGAAGATAGTAGTGCTTAAAATTGGTAAATGAACCATAGTGAAAGAAGATTAGAATGGCAATAATTTCAGAATAGGTTAAGGAAGCTTTTCGGTTACGATGCTTGATTTCATTGCTTTCCAACCGATAGTGCTGAATACAATCTGAAAACGAAATACAAAAATCATCGGCAGGTACAAAAATTTCTATAATTTTATCCTTAAGCATAAAAGGTGATTGGTTGTTTAGCAATTGGTGGTACAATTAATAGACAATTTCAACACCTTTTT
>NZ_JBQWIE010000093.1:0-843 GCF_056745525.1 Parasediminibacterium sp. HNIBRBA5674
TTGAGTATATGTGCTGTATTAGGTGGTTGTAATGAATGGACAGAGATTGAATTGTATGGGAAACACAAAGAACAATGGCTAAGACAGTTTTTAGTTTTAGAAAATGGTATTCCCTCACACGACACTATTAACAGACTTTTTGCTACACTCAATCCTCAAGAACTTCAAAGTTGTTTTATAGATTGGGTTCAGAGTATTGCAGGCATCAGTAATGGTAAGATAATTAGCATTGATGGTAAACGACTTTGCAATGCAGGGGTCGATGGCAAAAAAGCCATTATTCACATGGTAAGTGCTTGGTGCAATGACAATAATCTGGTATTAGGTCAGGTAAAAACAGAAGAAAAAAGCAATGAGCTAACTGCTATACCTACTTTGCTGGATTTACTAGTTTTGGAAGGTGCTATCATTACAATTGATGCAATGGGTTGTCAAACAGCTATTGCTGAAAAGATAGTGAATCAACAAGCAGATTATGTATTAGCAGTCAAAGAGAATCAGGGTCATTTGTTAGATGATATTCAAGAAGCTTTTGAGCAAACACCTAAAACAATCAGCCATACCAGCACAGAAAAGGCACACGGCAGAATAGAAAAACGGACTTGTAAAGTAATAACAGATATGGACTGGATTAGTAAAAAAGAAAGGTGGAAAAATCTGCAATCAATTGTTTGTATAGAAAGCCAAAGAACGACTGTTCAAACAGGTGACATACAATCACAGAAAAGGTATTACATCTCCAGTTTAAATGCAGCACCAGAAAGGTTTAACCAAATAATAAGGCAACATTGGGGCATTGAAAACAAGTTACATTGGTGTTTAGATGTAGCCTTTAATGAAGAC
>NZ_JBQWIE010000094.1:0-822 GCF_056745525.1 Parasediminibacterium sp. HNIBRBA5674
GATGGTACGCCATTTTTATCCCACACTTTTACCTTGAAAAAATATGTTGTAGATGACTGCAAAGCCTTACCAGCAAACGGAATATTGATTTGATCAGAAGAAACTATTTTTTTACTATCCCATACATCGCCAATATTGGCTTCACTATCTTTTTTGGTTGATGATACAATTATTTGATAAGCCGATTGGCTCTCATTATTTCCGTTGGCGGCTAGTTTCCAACCAAAAACAGGAGCATCTAAAACACCAGTTGCATTATCAAAATGATTACAAGAAACTGATGCCACACGCAAACTATTTTGCGAAAACACACTGCTTGCAAAAACAAAAACGGCAACATAAAATAGAGTAGAAAACTTGATAAGAAAACGATTCATTTTATTGGAATTAATGGGCTAGTTTAATAATGTCTTTGCCTTGTTTAAAAGCTGCATACAAGTCTACAAAAGGCACTGTTCTAGATTCTTTTGCTGGGTTGTATGCAGGGTTAAGTCTTGCTCAGTGAATATTAAATATTCTTTGGCTGTGGGCTTGCCAAGGGTTTTAGTAGCACATACATTCAAATCCAAATAGTCCAAATCATAGGCTAAAATGAAAATTATGTTTGGCTTTTGGGGTGATTTTTGTTGCGCATTTACAAAACAAATAACCCTAATAAAAAGGAGGAAAAGAATAATTCTTAAATTAATTTTCATCATGGCCGGCAATAAATGTCAAGTAATAGAACCTAATAGATAGATTTTGAACCTACTAGTTTATAGAGGTGTGAATGTATTTTGCATTTAAGAATTAAACGTCCTGAACTGTGCTGACGAATGAAAA
>NZ_JBQWIE010000095.1:0-821 GCF_056745525.1 Parasediminibacterium sp. HNIBRBA5674
GCTGTTGGAACAAAGTCTCTAATAAGGTTTGGGTACTTGCGTAACCAGTGCAATGAATTAGTTGTTTGTATCTTTCTTTTTCTTCTTTTTATTAGTAGATAATTGGCTGCAAGTATTGAAAAGAGGCCATCTCGTCCTATTTTGATACTATGTTCTAACAGAAACGGTTGTAACAACTCATACAATTTTCTACCGCCTAGTTTTCTATGATTTGATCGAATTTTTTGTACTTGTTTAATAATCAATTCTTCTTCAATACTTGTAGAGATACCACACCAAGTATGTTGATAGTAAGCCTGTCTACTCATACCAAACCATCCACACAGCTTGGCTAAGCCTATGTGTTGAAAGTTGTCTTTCATAACTGCTATGGTTTGGTATTGAGCTTTTTTCTGATTGGTATCTTGAACTCTTTTTCTGCAATATCTACCATGGTAGAAAAGGCAATCGCTTTAAGTTCTGCTTCCTTTAATTGCTTCTCTAAATCAAGAATTCTTTTCTCTAATTGAAGGGTGGCAAAATCTTGTTCACATGCTTGCTTTTTTGCCATAATCGTACGCTTAGGTGCAATATTACCATTTTGGCTTTTAGCAACTGCTGTGTAGCCCAATCGGCGCATCCATTTAAGTAGTGTGCCATGCTCTTGTAACTCACCTGTATACTTCTGCCAGATAAATTGTTTACTTAACTTACTGTTCAAGTAATCCTGGATAACCAAATGCTTCTCTGATTCACTAAAATACTGTTGCGACTTTTGAATAATAACTCTTGACATAATTTACACTTTAATGATTTAGTGTAAACCTATTTTAGGACAAGAC
>NZ_JBQWIE010000096.1:0-789 GCF_056745525.1 Parasediminibacterium sp. HNIBRBA5674
TTTGCTAAAGGCGATTACAATTCTGTTTATGGTACAATAGTGTCTGACTGGAAATGGGAGGGTAAAAATTTTGTATGGAACGTAGAAATTCCTGTAAATACAACAGCTACAATAAAGCTTCCCAATCAATTCACTAGTATCACCATTAATAAAAAACAAATGGGTAAGATTGCTGCAAATGATAATGGCTATAGCCGTGAGCTGTCATCTGGCAAATATCAACTTGTGTTTCACTAATTGATAAATGGATTGTTTAAAATGTTTATAAATGATTAATATGTCAGTAAAAAAAGGATTTTCGATAAGCTTTTACCTGTTGGTGTTTAGCTGTTTTGTTATACTATCAAAAAGTGTAACAGCACAAACTAATACCACTATTTTACAATTAGATACTACTAATAAAAACCAGATGAAGGTAGTAGCAAAAGGGGATGATGAATGGGAAATAGAAACCATTGGTAAAGATCCTTTTATTGTTACAAAAGCCTTACAAAACCCCATAGCAAAGCGGCTTCTATTTTATCGTTTGAATATTTCTGCCCAAAGGGATTGGATGCATTCCAAATATTTTTTGGCTCACCAGGTGACGAGAAAAGAACAAAACTGCTTCGTAATGTAGGTGTTGCAGAAGGTTGGGTAGGGTATAGAGTTGATTTAAGTAGTGACTTGAAAGATTGGGGCAAAATTGGCGATAAACTTCGGTTAGATTTTGGTACTAGAACAGATGTGAAATGCCAAATCCGCAACATCAGGTTGAGGCCAATGAATGAAAAGGAAAAGGTATTAGCA
>NZ_JBQWIE010000097.1:0-749 GCF_056745525.1 Parasediminibacterium sp. HNIBRBA5674
CCATTTGGCAACTTGTAAAACTTTTTAGTAGCCAATGTTTGCATCTTTTTTATTGCTGGCAAATTCTGTGGTTTTAACATTGGTGGATGTTTTTCAGCCATGGAAACAGCCTTCCAATTTGCATCGTTTAGCAATGGTGCACACCAGCCAGCAATTTCTTTATTGGCATCGTAAACTTCGCCAGCATATACATTGTTGCTAAGTATAGGACCATCAATAAATTTCCAAGAACCATCAGACAACACTTGCTGTTTGCTACCATTTACAGTCATATCTAACTGGCACCAAAGCATGGGTTTACCGTAAGTCATAGTACCGCCCCAAACTACATCTTGATTGTACCAACCATCGCCTAACATGACGCCAATTACATTCTCGCCAGTTTTTAATAATGTATCAATATTGTAGGTTACATAAAAAGCATAATCATCGTAATTCGTTTGCCCAGGATCAAGCACATGATCACCTACTTTCTTACCATTAACATACAACTCATAAAAGCCTAACCCTGCAATTTGAATAATAGAATTTTGTGGCTTATCTTTGAGTAAAAAAGACTTACGAAATAATGGTGCAGCTTGTCCTTTTACCTTATTGCTAGTAACCCAATTGGCTTTAAAATCGGCAGCATTTACCAAGCCAGTTATAAAACTGTTGGCTTTGCTAAAGGTAGATGGTACGCCATTTTTATCCCACACTTTTACCTTGAAAAAATATGTTGTAGATGACTGCAAAGCCTTACCAGCAAA
>NZ_JBQWIE010000098.1:0-732 GCF_056745525.1 Parasediminibacterium sp. HNIBRBA5674
TTTGTACAAAATCTCTTCTGGCTGAGACCATGGCCCTTCTATACTTTTTGATTTGGCATAAATAATTTTATAGCCACCGCCTTTTATTTGACGTTTGTTAAAGCACCAGTATGCAAAATAATATTCGCCATTAAAGCCAAATGAACCTGCCCATGTGGCACGGTTATCTGCTGCTTGTGGCTGCCCAATATAAAAACTGCTATCAAAAGTTATGGGGGCTTGCATTATATTGTTTGAATATTGCCAGTTCACTAAATCTTTCGATTTTAATATCGTCATGCCAGGTGTCCAATGGTTAGTAGAAGACATCATGTAATACGTGTCTTTTACTTTAATTACATCATTATCAGGGAAATTGGCTTCTAGTACTGGATTTTTATATGTGCCATTGCCTTGATCGCCCCAAGTACCTATTTTTTGGGCAATACAAGTGTGTGTGATGGCAATAATTGTTAGAAGAATTATGGTATTTTTCATTTTATAATTTATTAGAGCATTTAGGATTATAGTTCACTATTGGTCCTATTGGCATTATCTTTTTTTTCTTGTTTTTTTTCATTGGATACCTGAGCATTCCAGGCTTTCCATTTACGCCACATGTCATTTACCAATGCTGGTTGCTTGCTAGCCAAATTATTTTGTTCTTCTACATCTTTTGACAGGTCATAAAGCTCCGTTTGTGTATTATCTGTTATTACCAATTTCCATTTCCCTTGTCTTATAGCACCTAAA
>NZ_JBQWIE010000099.1:0-650 GCF_056745525.1 Parasediminibacterium sp. HNIBRBA5674
TTTTTTGTAAATGATTTACAGGTGACCGATTTGAAAAACCTCAACATCGTTGCCACTTCATCAAATACAGCGCTAGTACCTGTTAAGAACATCATTGTTACTGGCACAGGCACTTCACGTACCATTAATATTACACCAACTGCGGCCGCCTCTGGCTCTGCAACCATTACATTAATAGCAGACAATGGGGTAAGTTCTTCGTCTATCACAATTGCCCTCACCGTTGCAAGCTGTACACCTTTACCAGTTAGCCTAACAAATTTTTATGGTAAAAACACACAGTTATCAAACCAATTATTCTGGACCACTAGTATTGAAATTAATAATGACTATTTTAATATCGAACGTAGCCTGGACAATAATTCTTTTACCGTAATTGGCGCTGTAAAAGGATTGGGAAATAGTAATGCGATAAACAACTACACTTTTGAAGATAAAAACGCACCAGCAGGAAAAACTTATTATCGTTTGGCGCAGGTAGATAAAGATGGTACTACTAAATACAGCAACGTAATAGAATTGAACAATACTAAACCAATAAGCATTGTCAGCTTCCCTAATCCGTTTACACAAGCATGTACCATCACTACTAATAGTCAAACACCCGTTTCTATTAGCATTATTGACCAGTATGGCAAATTATTACAACA
>NZ_JBQWIE010000009.1:0-114233 GCF_056745525.1 Parasediminibacterium sp. HNIBRBA5674
TGTGGTGGAAATCCTGAAAAACTAAATGAAGTTTTATTGTGTAACACCTCATAAATATCTTTCGTACACCTATGGTGTCCTCACGTACCATTTTTATTTTTGTTTCGTGAAGACATGAAACACGTTTGAGTATGAACCTTCGCCTTAGTACGTGTCCTCAAGTACCATTTTTATTTGAGTTTCGTAAAGACACAAAACACGACTGAGCATACACCAAAACCCGTTGCGCCCTTTGCCTTCTTTGTTTCGTTGCGTGAAAACCTACGCTACCATAAAAGCTGCATAGCGAACAGAACGTACAAGTGTAGATGCTTCGCAAACTCAGCACAGGCTGCACAAAAGTATCATAGTAGTAATGCAGTTGGTAACCAAAAAAATACCTATTAAATTGCGGATTGTCGGCTATCTATCTTGCATTTCAGCAGATGCTTCCTTCGTCAGCATGACACCACCAATATTTATTAACCTTCATTAACGTTATAGCTAAGTTTATTAACTGCTATTGCTTTGGGCAGCTTTTAGTTTTGGCCAATCAAAAAAACTATCGCTGTTATGAAGCCAATTTTAGTCATTCTGAGTGTATTGCTTGCTGTATTTGCAAGATGTCAAAATCAACCAACGGCGGTAAAAGGTCGTGTGTACGATACGGCTTTTAATAAGGGCTTGCCTTATGCCACGGTATCGGTTGTAAAAGCGACTGACTCTACATTGGTAAGCTTTACAAGAGCCGATTCTACGGGTAAGTTTACCATAGCGCAATTAGGGAAAGGCAATTTTATTTTATCAGCATCGTATGTGGGTTTTGCTACCGTGTGGCAGCCATTTACCGTAAAAGACAACCAAACTACCGACCTTGGTAATATTGCATTAACGGACGTAAAAAAGCTGGCCGATATAACCGTAAATACCAAAAGACCACCTGTAACCATTAACAACGATACACTTGAATTTAACACCGAAAACTTTAAAACTGCACCCAATGCTGTGGTGGAAGATTTACTGAAAAAGCTACCTGGTGTGGTGATTGAAGCCGATGGTACGGTGAAAGTAAATGGCCAAACAGTAAGACGTGTATTGGTAGATGGTAAAGAGTTTTTTACAGGTGACCCTAAAATAGCTACGCAAAATTTAGATGCTTCGGCAATAGATAAAGTACAAGTATTTGATAGAAAAAGCGACCGTGCACAGTTTACAGGCATAGATGATGGTAATAGCGAAAAAGCCATTAACCTAAAGCTGAAAAAAGATAGAAAGAATGCCACATTTGGTAGAGTAATGGCTGGCGCAAATGGTAATGATAGATTTGAAAGTCAGGCTAATATTAACCGCTTTAATGGCGATAAACAGATGAGCTTGATAGGTATGGGTAACAATACCAATAAGCAAGGTTTTAGCATAAGCGATGTATTGAATTTTACTGGTGAATTGAGCAGAGGTATGCGCAATGGTGGTGGCGTAACTATTAGGGTAAATGATGGCAGTAACGATAATGGCTTGCCTATAACTGGCCTTGGGCAAAACCAACAAGGCGTAGCAGAAACCTATGCTGGCGGCATTAATTACAACAACTATTTTAATAAAAAAACTGACCTTAATAGCAATGTGCTGCTAAGCGATATAAGATTAAATACACAGCGTAATACTAGCAGGCAAAGCTTTTTGCAAGATGGTACGAGTAACTTTTATAATGGCACAAGTAACGCCCTGAAACATAATCAGCAGCAGCGTTTAAACTTTGTATTAGACCAAAAAATAGACACGTTTACTTCGCTTAAAATTACACCACAATTAACCTTTCAAAAGAATAACAATAACACAAGTACTGGCTATGCCACAGTAAATAGCAACAATACCAAATTGAATGAAGGCATTACCAATACCAATAGCAATGCGAATGCGGTGAATTTTAATAATACGGCTTTGTTTAGAAGACGCTTTGCTAGAAAAGGAAGAACCCTTTCTGCCACCATTACCAATGCTTACAATAACAGTAGCTCAACTGGTGACCAATACACTAAAAATACCTTTTACACCAATGGTACTAATGGCAAAGACTCGATTATTTACCAACAAAATAGTCGTGATGCTATTAGTAGAAGCTTTGGTAGTTTGGTGACTTATACCGAGCCATTGGGTAAAAAATCGTTGTTAGAATTTAGTGGCTTTTACAACACTAGCTCAGGTGAAAGCAACCGTAAAACCCTTGATTTTAATGGTCTTTCAGGCAAGTTTGATGCTGTAAATACCAACCTGACAAATGATTTTAGTAATAATTATACCTATGCAGGTGGTACGTTTAATGTAAGAACCAATTTGCCCAAGTTTACCTACAGTGCAGGTGCATCGGTACAAGCAGCTACATTAACTAGTAACAACAATTCAAAAAATAGCAGTATCAAGCAATCGTTTACCGACGTGTTGCCTTCGGCCAATATTCAATTTAAGCCTAACCAAAGTAGTAGCCTTGGTATTAACTATACCACAAGTACGCAACAGCCAACCACTACACAGTTACAGCCTATTGCAGATATAAGCGACCCGCTAAATATTGTGTATGGTAAAGCTGATTTAAAACGTAGTTATCAGCAGTCAATAACGCTGAATTACTTCAGCACCAATATTTACAAGCAACGCAATTTGTTTGCTTTTATAAGTGGCAATGTTACCAATAATGCCATTGTATATGCAGATAGTATTTATAGCAACGGTGCAAGAGTTTCAAGACCAACCAACGTGAATGGTAACTATTTTCTTGTTGGTAATGTAAACTATGGCTTTGGTATTAAGAAGCTAAAAAGTAGGGTAGAACTTGGTTTAAGTAGCAATATCAGTCGCAATATTGGCTTTGTAAATGGGGTAAAAAATACCATTGATTACAGTACTATTGGCCCAAGTATTAACTACAATTTTAGCCTAGACAACAAAATAGATATAAGAGCAAGTGGTAGATTGAACTTTAGTAGTTCTAAAAACTCGTTGCAACCACAGTTAAGCAATAATTTCTTGCAACAAGTGTATGGCTACGAAATGACCAATTATTTACCAGCAGGTTTTATTGTTACCAATAATTTCAGCTATACCATCAATAGCGGTAGGGCAGATGGGTTTAACAATAAAGTGCCTTTATGGAATGCCTCAGTAGCAAAAAGCTTTCTAAAAAATAAACGAGCAGAATTGAAACTAAGTGCTCTTGATTTGCTCAATAAAAACCTAGGTATCAATAGAAATGCCAACTTGAATTATATTGAAGATGTAAGCTACAATGTGCTACAACAGTATTTTTTACTCAGTTTTACCTTTAGTTTAAATAAAGCTGGTAAAACTGCAAGTGGCCCAAATGTGATGATTAGAACCTTTAATTAAACCTTATATATCAACCAAAACAACACAGGCTGCTACCATTTGGTAGTGGCTTTTTTGTTAAGTAAAACTTATTTTGTGTATAAGCAGATACTTTATTTAACATAGTACCATATAAAAGGATAGATTTGTAATAGTTTACACCGCCAACCCCCTTTTTTATGCGCAAATTCTTATTATTCCTATCAAAAACCGATAGTTCTGTTATTGAAAAATGCAGCGAAGCCACCAAAAATATTCAAGCATCATTAGGCTTTTTTGTATTGCTTACAGGCGTTTTGGCTTTTATCTCGGGTAGTTTGGCAGTATCAAATATGTTTATTACTGCCGATGCCATAACTGGCAAACCGCAAATGGCATTTGTTGGTTGGTTGTTTTCTGGCATTATTGGTTTGGTGTATGCAACTCTAATTATGGCTATTGATAGAGAAATTGTGGCAGCTTCAACCAAATGGGCTGTTGTGCTGAGAATTCCTTTGGCCATCATCATCAGTTTGGTAATTTCTGTACCAATAGAATTACAATTATTTGACGCTAGAATTACCAAGCGATTGGTAGAAAATATGCGTGTTGAAAATCAGCAATTAGCCGATAAAGTACACCAAAAAATGGTGCCTTTTGAAAGTCGCAGAGATACTTTACAGAAAATAAAAAATGCTGCATTAAGAGACCGTACCAATTGGGGCAATATTATGGATATAGAAGTGGTGGGCACTTTACGAGATGGTAAACAACGACCAGCAGGCAAAGGCAATGCCTATAATTCTGCCAAAAGCAATAAGGAAGAAGCTGATATGTTAATCAATAGAACTGATAGTGAATTGGTAAAAATACAGCAGCAAATTGCAGGGCTACAATCGCAAACAGATTCTACGGTAAAGGTGGATAGAATTGGTCATTCGTACGATTTGTTATCTAAATACACAGCCTTGCAGGAAGTAAAAGCCACTGACAAAACAGGTGCTGCTAGCACGATGAGTTTGGGCATAACATTCTTGTTTTTGCTGTTTGAACTCATTCCTTCCATCATGAAATTATTGCTGCCAAAAACTGAATATGATATTTTAATTGACATTAGACGAAACCTCAACATTAACACGGCTAATAAAATATTTTCTGACGCAACTACTGAATATAATAGCTTAAACATTGATGCCATCACTACAAGAAATCCTGTAATTATTAAGAAAGTGTTTCAATCGCAAGGTGATGTGATGCCAGAAGATTTGGCAAAGGAAGCTGCAGCAACAACAGTGTAGTATTCTTTATTTCATGCATCATTCTGTTCAAATACTCAATCTTATCGTAAGTCTATCGTTATCATTGCATAAAATTGAGTATTTCTGCGCAAAGCTATCACCATATTGCTAGGTTGTTGTGTTTGGGTAAATGTTCAGGCCCAATTATCAAACCTTACCACTAAAAAAATTGCAGCTAAAGGCGTGGTTACAATTGATAGCAAAACCATTGTACCTAATTCTGTTAGCATCAATAACGTAGACACTTCTTTTTATACACTAAACCCATCAAAAGGTGAACTGGTATGGCGCAAAAACCTAGCAGTTGATAGCGTCACCATTACTTATAGAACTTTATCTTTTGCATTTAATAGTACCGCAAGTAGATTCAATTACGATAGTGTAAAAAATAATTTTTTAGCGCCACAACCTTTTGTTTTTAATAGAAATAATCAGCAGAAAAATGGTAATGGTTTGTTTGATTTTGGTACTATAAACTACAACGGTAGTTTTGGTAGAAATTTAAGTTTTGGTAATAATCAAGACGCTGTTTTTAACTCACAATTGAACTTGCAAATCAGTGGCTTTATAGGCGATAGTATACAAATTGCAGCAGCCATAACTGATAATAATATTCCTATTCAACCTGATGGTACAACGCAGCAACTCAATGAGTTTGACCGCATTTTGCTGCAATTTAAAAAACGTGATTGGGAATTAAATTTGGGCGATATTGACATTAGACAAACGAATGCTTATTACCTTAATTTTTACAAACGCTTACAAGGTGTATCATTTGCGCAAGCCAATAAAATAGGCAAGCAAGGCACTAACAAGTTGCTAGTAAGTGGCGCTATTGCGAAAGGTAAGTTTACACGTAATGTTTTTCAAGGGCAAGAAGGTAACCAAGGCCCATACAGGCTTACAGGCGCTAATAACGAATTGTATTTTGTGGTTTTGGCAAATACAGAGCGCATATTTATTGATGGGGAATTAATGCAACGTGGTGAAGATCAAGATTATATTATTAATTACAATACCGCAGAAATAACGTTTACGCCCAAGCGAATGATTACTAAAGACAAGCGTATTCAGATTGAGTTTGAGTATGCTGATAGAAATTATTTAAACTCGCTTGTTTACGCAAATGATGAATTTGAATGGCGTAAAAAGCTGAAGGTAAATATTGGTGTGTATAGCAATAGCGATGCTAAAAGTTCGCCCATAAATCAAACGCTTGATAATAAACAAAAACAGTTTTTAGCCAACCTTGGTGATAGTATACAAAATGCGTTTTATCCTGTCGCTGGTATCGATACTTTTTCTGCTTCTAAAATTCTGTATGCACGCATAAAACTCAGTAATAGCAACGATTCTATCTATTATTATTCTACCAGCAAAGACAGTGCTAAGTACAGTTTAAACTTTGTAGAAGTTGGGGTAAATAAAGGTAATTATATACCGTTGCTAAATAGTGTAAATGGCAAAGTGTATCAATACATAGCACCAATTAATGGCGTGCCACAAGGTAATTATGAGCCAGCAACTTTTTTGGTAACGCCTAAAAAACAACAGTTAGTCAACCTGACTACGCAGTATCAATTGAATGATAAAACGGTTTTAAAAACTGATATGGCTTTAAGTAATTACGATGTGAATACCTATTCGCAAAAAGATAAAACTAATAATACTGGCTATGCTACAAAGTTTCAACTAGAGCGAAAAGGTTTATGGTATTTTATCAATAAAAAAGTACAGCTAAATACCAAGCTTGGTTATGAATACAATGATGCGAATTTTAAACCACTAGAGCGATTAAGAACCGTAGAATTTACTAGAGATTGGGGCTTGAATTTGCTCAATAACGCTACTTATGAAAGTTTGCCAACGGCTATAATAGAAATAAAAGATGATAGTAGCAATTTGCTACAATACACAGCGGCAGGCTATTTTAGAGGTGATGGCTATAGTGGTTTTAGACAATCATTATTACACCAGCATAACATTAAAGGCTGGCAAATTACCAGTAGTTTTAACTTAACAAATAATAATGCTATACTTACAAAAGGCTTTTTTTTAAGGCCAAGTATTACGGTAAATAAACTATTGCCAAAATTTAAAAACTTTGAAATTGGTGTAGGTTATGCGTTAGAACATAATTTGCAAAAGAGCAGTACTACCGACACTGTAAATGCGGTAAGCTTTGCTTTTGAAACCATTACTGCTTTTGTAAAAAGTAATCAACAAAAAGATAATCATTGGACGATTTCTTACAATACACGCAGCAACAAATTGCCTTATAATCAAACCTTATTAGCTACCGACAGAAGCCATAATTACAATTTATTGGTAGAACTTTTGCAAAAAAAAAAGCATCAAGTAAGAGGTAATATTACTTACAGACAATTGCAAGTTGTAAATGAAAAAATCACCAATCTGAAAGCAGATAATAGCTTGCTTGGTAGGGTAGAATATGTGATAAACGAATGGAACGGCTTTGTAACTGGTAATGCTTTATACGAAATAGGTGCAGGTCAAGAGCAGAAAAAAGACTTCTCTTACATAGAAGTGCAAGCTGGCAGAGGTCAATACACATGGAACGATTATAATGCTGATGGTATTCAACAATTGAATGAATTTGAGCTAGCTCAATTTCAAGATCAAGCAAAGTTTATACGCGTATTTACGCCTACAAATGTGTTTGTAAAAGCCAATTATACACAGTTCAATTACAGCTTATTGCTTAGCCCAAGAGCTTTGGCAAATAGTATTAAGAATAAGCGTTTTAAAAATATCATTACAAGGTTTAGTGCTCAATCTGCTTTGCAAACTGGTAAAAAAATATTAGCGCAAGGCAATCCTGAGTTTAATCCATTTACAGGAAAAATTGCTGATACGGCTTTGATAAGTTTGTCGCAAGTAATCAGTAATACCTTGTCGTTTAATCGCTTTAGTAGTAGCTGGGGTGTTGATGTAAGCAATGTATCTAATTTCTCTAAAAGCCTTTTAACCTATGGTTTTGAAAGCCGACAACTGAATGAATGGACATTTAGAGGAAGGATAAATATTAAACGTAGTTACACATTTGAAGTACTACAAAAAGTAGGTAGTAATAATTTGCTGACACCAAATTTTAACAATAGAAACTATGCTTTAAATACATTGAGTAGTGAGCCAAAATTTACTTACATCAATGGCACTAAGTATCGTGTGCAAACAAGCTACCAATATGCTCAAAAAACGAATAGTATTTTGTATGGCGGCGAAAAATCTGTTACACATTCACTCAATATAGAAGGCAAATACAATGCTGTACAGAACACAAGTCTAACAGCCAAATTTACCTACAGTAACATCTCGTATACAGGTGCTACCAACACAACTGTAAGTTACATTATGCTAGATGGATTGTTGCCGGGCAAAAACTACTTGTGGAATATTGAGTTTACCAAACGCTTGATAAACAACTTAGAGATAAGCTTTAGCTACGAGGGTAGAAAGCCCGGTGAAACACGAACTATCAATATAGGCAGAGCGTCAATTAGAGCACTTTTGTAATTACTTTTTGGGTGGTGCTTGATACTCTAAAACGACCTTGGCATTCTTTTTATCGTCTGAAGTAATATACACTTCATAGCGTTTTCTACCTGCTGTAATTACCATCAATGCTGTGTTTGGTGGTGTATCGCCTAAGTTTTCAGCAACTGTAATAAGCTCGTATTTGGGGTTTTGCTCGTCTAAATGAACTGTAAGTGTAAGTGGCCTTGTATCTAATCTACCTCTGTTTATTAATACTTGATTATTATGGTATACAGTAATCGTATCATTGTCTACCTGACCATTATCGTAGTAATCAATCTGCACATCTTGTTGGTCTACAATCAATGTTTTTTGCAAATTATTCTCTCTTTCTAGCAATACTTTAGGCACTTTAAGAGTAGGCGCTATTTTATTGGGCTGAGGTATTGTAGGCACTAATGCTTTAGGTTTTACTACTGTATCTACTGTTGCAGGTTTTGATGGTGATGGCGCTTTTGGCGCATCATTTTTAGTAATTACAAAACCTTCAGCACCTGGTTTTATTTTAGGTGAAACACTGCTATTGGTTAATGGTTTTTGGTTGGGTGTAGTAGGTTTTGTAGGTGCTGTTACAGGCTTTTTTGATGGGCTTGTATTGCTTGGTGTGTTACTAGTTATTGGCTTTTTTGCTGGCGTTTCGGGTGCATTTTTTCCTAAAGCTGCTAGTTCTTTTTTCTTCAATAAAAAGGGTTCTTTTTCAAATTCTGTAGTAGTTACTTTTTCTAAAAAAACAGTACCAGAACCGCAGTCTGAATTTTTATCGCCTACGCTTATAAAGTCACCAGTCAGGGTTTCTTTATTGCCATTTTTTTTGTAGTCTAAATAATAAGTCATCAAACAAGGGGAAAGATTACCAGTAGTTTTTACTTCCAATAGTTTTACTTCTTTTACAATAATATTTTTCGTCTTTTTTGTGTAAATGCCTTGGATAGATGCTTTTCCGTAGAATACAACTGTTTTATATGAGTAAGTTACACCGTCGATACTATTATTTGATAAGTTATTGATTTGCATTTCGATTTTATATCTATCCTCAGTAGGCCTGCCTTTCACTAAATCAAAATCTTTTTGAATAAAATAGCCACGCCAAATGCCTGTAAGGCTTTGCGCTTTACCAAAAACTACAGATAATAAAACAATGAATGAAGTAAACGTTAATCTCATATTCTTATTCGATTATGCAAATTACACAACGCTAACATTAAAAAAGCGTTAAAGGTTGTTAAAACACCGAAAAGTAATGGTTATTGGAAAATAATTGGGTGTTTTTTGATGCTGAATATAACTTTAGACCATCAAATGGCATATTGCCTTAAAAAATCTTCAGCATTTAGTACTGGAATTTCTGAAAAATGAAAGTCATTTAAATCTTGCGTTACGATGCAACCGCAATTTGCATTTAGCGCTGCGTAATATTCTAATCCATCCTCAAAATCAAGAATTTGTTGATTATTCGATACTTTCAATACATCACTTTGCTTGTTTTCAGCTATTTGAATTTTTTTAGCTAACAATGCTAATTTCTTTTTTGCCAAAACAGCACCACTTTTTTTGCACGAAAAATAAAATGCAATGGCAAAGCAAATAGGTGAAGTGTATAGCTGAAACTTTTGATGATCTGCTAGGCTTAAAACTCTTACTGCATAGCTAAATGCAGGATATTCTTTGTTTAAAACCGTTACTAAAATATTCGCATCAAGAAATACCTTCATCGCTTACTTTCTTGATTGATAAAATTCATCTTTTAATTTCTTGCTGTTTTTGCGTTGTGCCACATATTCAGCAGGCCCTTCAGCGGCAATATTTATCCAATCAGAAACAGGTAAATCTTCTAACGATGTGTAATTATTTTTAGTAAGCTTACTGTATAAAAACTCTGTAAGCCTAGATAGGCTTATGTTGTGGCTGTCTGCAAATTGCTTTGCTTTTGCTATCACTTCTTCATCAAAGCTTAAAGTTATTTTTGCATCCATTACATTTATTTTTATACCACAAATGTAATTATTCTATACGTAAAAAATAAAAATTCTCTAAATTAATTGTCTTTTATATTGCTGTACAGCATTTTCGTAACCTATGTACAAGGCGTCACATACAAGCGCATGACCAATGCTTACCTCATCAAGCCAAGGTATTGTTTTTGCAAAATATTGAAGGTTGTGTAAGTCTAAATCATGGCCAGCATTTAACCCCAAGCCTAATTCTTTTGCCTTTAGTGCAGCTGCCAAATATGGTGCTATTACCGATTGTCGATTATCTATTGTTGCTTCTTCAAAACCTTTTGCGTAGCCTTCTGTATACAATTCTATTCTATCAGTACCAGTTTGCGCAGCGCCTTCAACCATTTCAATAATTGGGTCTACAAAAATGGATACTCTGATGCCAGCATTTTTAAACACACTAACAATATTGATTAAATAGTCTTTATGTGTAATTGTGTTCCAACCATGATTGCTCGTTATTTGCCCCAAAGCATCTGGCACAAGGGTTACTTGGTGCGGTTTTACAGCAAGTACTAGGTCAACAAATTTTTGTTCTGTAGGATTACCTTCTATATTGAATTCTGTAGTAATGATTGGCATAATGTCGTACACATCTTGGTAGGTAATATGCCTTTCATCTGGTCTAGGATGCACTGTTACACCATCTGCACCAAAACGCTGTGCATCAATAGCAGCTTGCTTTACATTAGGATTGTTACCACCACGACTGTTACGTATCGTAGCAAATTTGTTGATGTTTACACTCAGTTTCGTCATGGTGCAAATGTAGTGTGCAAAAAGCCTTTGTTTACTTTCAAGCCATTTACCAACTAAGATATTTATGGCGCGCCCTGCTTGTGGCAGGTCGGGCTGTTCGTTGCAAGTCCTCGTGCAGCAAAGCTGCACTGTGGGCTTTATCTCATTTCTTTTATTGTTTTGGCTTTGATGAGTCTTAGCAATTTCACTGCCATTCCTCGCGCAAAGCCTAGAAAATTCCCTGCTTACCAAACCAAAATTTCCTGCTTAGGAAATTTTTAATCTCTACCCAATAAACTTTTATAATCTACGCAGCTTAGCTTTGATGCCCAACTATTTGTCTCAAAAGCTGTTAGTATTATATGTCGTATTCATCCCTAGAATCTTGCTTACTTGATTTAGAAAAAAATAACCAACTCGTTCGTATTAAAGAAGAAGTTGACCCATATTTAGAAATGGCAGCAATTCACCTACGTATGTACGAGGCAAAAGGGCCAGCTATTTTGTTTGAAAATGTAAAAGGCTCAAAGTTTAGAGCTGCTTCTAACATTTTCGGTACGCTAGACAGAAGCAAATTCATTTTTAGAGACACTTTTAAACTCGTTCAGCAACTCATCGATTTAAAAGGCAATCCAATGGAAGCCTTAAAGCACCCATTGGCAAATATGGCCACAGGCTTAGCTGCGCTAAAAGCTTTGCCCTTAAAAAATCCTATCAACAAACCCGTACTTTATCAAGAAATAAGCATTTCAGATTTACCATTAATTCACCATTGGCCAATGGATGGTGGTGCATTTGTAACCTTGCCACAAGTGTACACTGAAGATGCCGATAAGCCAGGCATTATGCAATCAAACCTTGGTATGTATCGCATACAAATAACTGGTAACGATTACGAATTAAACAAAGAAATTGGCTTGCATTACCAACTGCACCGTGGTATTGGTGTGCATCAAACAAAAGCTAATAAAAAAGGCTTGCCACTAAAAGTGAGCTGTTTTGTTGGTGGCCCACCATCGCATACATTATCGGCTGTAATGCCTTTACCAGAAGGTATTAGCGAAATGACTTTTGCTGGTGTAATTGGCGGTAGACGATTTAGATATACGTATGAAGATGGATTTGCTGTAAGTACCGATGCTGATTTTGTAATTACAGGTGAAGTTTATCCGAATGAGAATAAGCCTGAAGGCCCTTTTGGTGACCACTTAGGTTATTATTCTTTGCAGCACGATTTTCCTTTAATGCGGGTACATAAAGTGTATGCAAGAAAAAATGCCATTTGGCCATTTACTGTTGTGGGTAGGCCACCACAAGAAGATACCAGTTTTGGTGAATTAATCCATGAACTAACAGGCGCAGCTATACCACAAGAAGTGCCCGGTTTAAAAGAAGTGCATGCGGTTGATGCTGCAGGTGTACATCCTTTGTTACTAGCCATTGGTAGCGAACGCTATACACCTTACACACCTACTAAACAGCCTGCAGAAATATTGACCATTGCCAATCATGTGCTTGGTACAGGGCAATTGAGTTTGGCTAAATTCTTATTCATCACAGCCGATGATACTAACCAACTAACCACCCATAACGTGCAACACTTTATGGAATATTTATTGGAAAGAATAGACCTTACAAGAGATGTTCATTTTTACACAAACACCACTATAGACACACTTGACTACAGCGGTACAGGTTTAAATACTGGTAGTAAAGTGGTATTTGCAGCCTACGGCGAAAAACAAAGAGAATTATGTAAAGACATACCGCAATGTTTGAAAGAATTACAAGGTTTTGCGAACCCACAATTGGCTATGCCAGGTGTCATTGCTTTGCAAACAAAAAAGTTTACCACTTACGAAGCTGCACACCAAGAAATGGAAGCACTTAACCAACAACTTACAACCTACAACTCAAAACTCACCCAAACACCTTTCATCATCATTTGCGATGACAGTAGTTTTGTAGCTGAACGCATTGGTAATTACCTGTGGGTTGCTTACACACGTTGCAATCCTAGCCACGATATTTATGGCATTAACGCATTCACACAAAACAAACATTGGGGCTGTAAAAGTTCACTAGTCATTGATGCTAGAATAAAACCACACCACGCACCACCAGTAGAAAAAGTGCCTGAAATTGAGAAGAAAATAGATCGATTATTTGAAAAGGGTGGTAGTTTGTACGGTGTGATATAACTGTTAAAATTTCAGTTTTGGGCTGTTTAATTGCATCTCCTTAGCTTTCGCTAGGTATATTCGTCACTCAAAAAACAATATCTACATCGTCTGCCTATGGCTCAATAGTTTACTTAAAGTTATCAAGAACATGCAGATACAGGATTTTTCAAAATGGGGGTTGTTAGCTTTTATAATGGCATTTACTTTCAATCGAACAGCCATTTCTTCAACCGAAAACCATACAACAGTAATCGCAGCTACGCACATTAAACCCGATTCTGCTCAGTGGTTTTTGTACGATAGTTTACAGCTAAATCTCAAAGGCTTATCTAAAGAAGCATACAATTATGCTTTGGCCGGCTACAATAAACTTTTACAAGCTGGTAAAATTAAAAATGATGAAACCCTTACCATCATCGATTTTAGTTTGCCTTCTACCGCAAAAAGATTATTTGTTATCGATCTAAAATTGGGCGAAGTATTATTTAACACCTTAGTATCGCATGGTAAAAACTCAGGTAAAGCCATCGCATCGCAGTTTTCTAATAAAGCCAATAGCTACAAAAGCAGCTTGGGCTTTTTCATTACAAGCAACACATACATTGGCAAACATGGCTTATCACTTCGCTTAGAAGGCGAGGAAAAAGGCATTAACGATAATGCTTTAAACAGAGGTATCGTTATGCATTGTGCTGATTATGTAACAGAAGATTTAATTAATTCGCAAGGCTATATTGGTAGAAGCGAGGGCTGCCCAGCAGTACCACAGCAAGAACATAAAGCCATCATCAATACCATTAAAGATGGTAGTTGCTTATTTATTTACAGCCCAGTAAAGCAATACCTTACTAAGTCACGATTGATAGAAAGCTAGTTAGCTTTTACCCAACATATTATTGCCACAAGTACGCAAGACAAGATTTTATCTATATCTGAGCATGCTTGTGGCAATGTCTATTTTAAGATGTTTGTGTTTAGTTTACCTCAACCCAAGTATGGTCAGCTAGTAACCTTACCGAAGCTAAAAATTGTTTAAATGGCCCGTTACCGCCCCATTCTTTTGGCGATACCAGCGATAACATATGTGTGCCATCTTTCTTCTCGTACAAGTGGTACACATGACCAATTTGTGGTTTAAAACGTAGCATCGCTTCGTATATCATCAAGCTTAGTTCTTTGCGTTTGTTTATTTCCTGTGCTTGCCTTGCTAGTAGTTCTATTTGTTGTTTTATTTGGTCAAGCTGCATGTTGGTTTGCTCTTCCATCGCACTCAAAGCCTTGTGCTTAATCACACCTTCTTTGGTAGGTCGTATAGCCACACTGCCA
The DNA here is from genome assembly GCF_056745525.1 of Parasediminibacterium sp. HNIBRBA5674. Taxonomy (NCBI): domain Bacteria; kingdom Pseudomonadati; phylum Bacteroidota; class Chitinophagia; order Chitinophagales; family Chitinophagaceae; genus Parasediminibacterium; species Parasediminibacterium sp. HNIBRBA5674. Next base: position 14,425 of record NZ_JBQWIE010000009.1, read on the forward strand.
GCGCTCGATGCGTAAGGCAACACACTCATTTGCTTGTGGTAAATCTCAATATTGGTAAATGGTTCGCCATTTTCAAAACCCTTGTGCGTTACTTTCATGTAGCCATTAGCCAAAATCTCGTTGGTTACAGCCAGCACCAGTTTGTCATCTTTAAAAAACTGCGTTTCTATGGTAGAAGCATTGGTAATATCAGCCACAATCGTATCAGCCAAATCTTGGTTGTCAAAAGGTTGCTTTTCGCCATTGGGGTTTACGCTGTATTGTGCATAAAATGCATCATTCGTTACCGATACCCAATTGGTACTAATGCTTAATTCCTTACCATTATTTACGCTATCTATTTTATAATTACCACTTTTAGGTGCTACACCAAATTGAAAATCACACTTCTCAGGAAACAACTGCCACGATGCCAAAAAATTATACGCTTGTACCATAATGCTTGTAATAACACTAAACGCTAATAAAGGTTGAGAGAAGCCACAAAGGAACAAACATTGCAAAATAGATGCGTGAAAAAGAATTGTGCTTGTAATTGACTTTATTGATGTAAGGCAGTTTACTTGCCATCAATAGAGTTGATGTAAATTCACCTTAGACTATACAGAAAATTATGGCAGCGTAAAATAATGTTGACCACTGTCATAGTCTTTATACAATGCATCAAGCACTACTTGTAAGTGCTTGGGATTATCTAAAAAATCGGCATTACTCGCATCAATAAAAATGGTTTTGATATTGTGCTGTTTGATATAGCTGGTATAGGTTTCTTGCAGGTTAAACAAGTACTCATCAGGTATGCTTTGCTCGTAGCTGCGGTTGCGCTTTTTGATGTTTGCTTGTAAGCGTTTTATAGGTGCATGTAGGTAGATAAGAATATCAGGAAAAGTCATTTGCTGATGAATGATGTCGTAGAATTTTTGGTACAATCTAAATTCTTCTTCGGGCAAATTTACCTTAGCAAATAGCAAACATTTGGTAAACAAGTAGTCTGAAATAGTGATATTCTGAAACAAATCTTTCGTGTGTAGCATGTCTTTTAACTGCTTGTAACGCTCGGCCATAAAAAATAGCTCCACAGGAAAAGCATACTGCTGAGGATTCTCGTAAAACTTGGCTAAGAAAGGATTATCTGCAAATTCTTCCAATACAATTCTTGCATTAAAATGCTTGGCTAACAAGTGTGTTAGCGTCGTTTTTCCCGCCCCAATATTTCCCTCAACAGTAATAAAATGATACTTCATGCTAGCGCCAAAATTAGCTGCGATTAACTAGCAGTTGGCGTAATTTTTTGCACATCTAAGGTGTCTGTACAAGCCTGTAATAGCTGGCTTATCGTCTTTTTTTCAACAGGGTGAAATAAATTGGGTGCTACTTCTGCCAATGGCATGAGTGCAAACTTGCGCTGCGGTAAGGCAGGGTGGGGCAGTTGTAATATGGCAGAATTATTTACCAAGTCGTCTATCAATAAAATGTCTATATCTATGGTTCTTGGGCCAAACTTGATAGTGCGAATTCTGCCAAGTTGTGTTTCTATATCTAGCAATTGTTGCATTAAGTTTTCTGGCTCAAACGAAGTTTTTATTACCAATACTTGGTTGTAAAAAGATGGTTGCTCTGTAAGGCCCCAAGCGGCTGTTTCATAAACCGATGATTCAGTTGAAAATAAACCCACCTTTGAGGTGATGATACGTTTTGCTTGTTGTAAAAATGCAAGTTTGTTACCTAAATTAGTACCCAACAATAAATATGCTTTGTGCATTATACGGTTTTAAATAATCGGTTATCAAAACTAAATGATCGCACTTTTTTAATGCGTACTTTTTTTGAAAAATCAATGTGCTGTGGATTCAATACAATGTTATTTTCTTCTTCAATAATGGCAGATGGTACTTGCAAACAAAGGTTGTTGCGATTGGTTAGAAAATCATTACCCATCAATTGAGAATATGTAGCATCTAACTGCCAATGCTTTTTTAATTTTTTATTTCTGATGGTATTGCTAATTGTATCATCAATCGTTATTTCCATTAATTGATTAGCTAAAATATCTTGATAGGTTTCTTTATGAATAAACAATTCTACCAACGCCAAAGAAATAGTATAGCTTGTATAAACAGCTGGTAAGCCAATGCTATTCCATCTACCACCAAAAAGCATGGCACCTTTTCCCGATAAATCATCAATAAATTGCTTTGGCGCAAATCTGTAAACAGTAATCATGAATACACGTTATAAAGAATTCTTCCTACCTGGTTAATGGTTTCTTGAATACCTTGTGTGGTATATAAAGACTGGAAATTAATTAATTGTCCCATTACATTTTTATCTTTTTTTAACCATTTGTAAAATGCATCGGCACTAACAAAGGTTTTCAGCCCTAGCTCTAGCAATTGTTGTATATGTAAAATTCTATCAACATAAATACCCTCAAAGGCGGTATTATTTAATGCATATCGTTGTAGTGTTCTGTCAGATAAATGCAATATATTGGCCCATTCCTTTTGTGTAAATGGTACTGTAGCAGCTATTTTCTCGAACTTACTGTATGTAAAAGTGGCTACTTGTACCATGCGTGGCATTGGTGGCATGGCTTTGTAGGCAACCATTGGTTCTTTTGCAATATTGGCTGCGGTAATTTTTGATGTTTTATAGTGTATTGACTTCGCCATATTTGGACATTTGTCATTCAAAGATACGACATTTGTCTTTCATTTATATACTTTTCTCATTTTTTATTTTTCTATTTTTTAAATGAATATTTTATTGTTGTTAACTCATTAACATTGTTGTTTTCATAAGAAAAAATAATCAATAGATTTGCCCGAACAATTTGATTATGAGCAAAGCCTATAGCCAAAGCAAAGCCCTTGGTGCCATTACCAAAGCTAGTTTTTTAGCCAATCTTAAAAATCCGCAATCCCTTGTTTTTAGCTTGGTATTTCCGCTGGTGTTTGTATTTATTTTCGGTGCTTTTGGTGGTGGTGGACTCACCAAATTTAAACTAGCACTAGCCCCTAATTGCGATACAGCAAATGTGCTGTTTCAAGCATTAAATAAGCAACCGTTTATTAACTTTCAGCGCTATGCCGATACGGCTTTAATGCGTAGCGATTTAGAGAAAGGCAAATTGGTTGGGGTGATTGATATACAACAACTAGCTGTAAATAATACAGCAGTTAAAAATCCTGCGCCAACCTTTACACTAAACATCAAATCTACCTCAGCAAGTGCGGCAGAACTAAGTCAGTTAAAGCCTTTGCTAGAAAATATTGATAACAGTTTAGAAAAGAAACTTAATGGTAATACGGCACAATTTGTAACCATTAAAACTGAGATTTACAATGTTCGTGAATACAAGCAAATAGACTTTGTATTGCCAGGGCAAATTGGTTTCTCGCTCTTATTTTCAACCTTGTTTGGTATTGCATTTACCTTTTACAACTTGCGTGAACAGCTAGTATTAAAACGCTTTTACGCCACACCTGTTAATCGTCTCAATATTTTATTAGGCATTGGGTTTAGCCGTATTTTCTTTCAGTTAATCAATGTTTTGGTGCTAATAAGCGTAGGGCATTTCTTTTTAGGGTTTACGTTAGCTCATGGTATTATTACTTTTATAGAAATGGTATCGTTGAGCATTCTGCTATTAATGCTGCTAATGGGTGTGGGTTTAATTATTTCTAGCGTGGTTAAAAACGATACCATGATACCATTAGTGATTAATATTTTTAGCTTACCGCAAATGTTATTATCTGGTACCTTCTTCTCTATATCGGTATTTCCACAATGGTTGCAAACCTGCTGTAAAATACTACCACTAACGCACTTTAATTTGGCAATGCGCAAAATATCTTTTGAAGGCGCAAGCATTATAGATAGCTGGCAAAATATTGGTGTATTGGCTTTGTGGACGGTTGGTATTTATGTTATTGTGTTACGTGTATTTAAATGGGAATAATCATGCGATTTATAAAATTGATAGGCTTTAGTGTAGTGATTTTATTTGCTTTGGTAACAGCCTTGGGCTTATTGTTTCCTTCGCAGGTATTGGTATCAAGAGCGGTAGATATTACTGCGCCTAAAGACAGTATTTTATTGCTGGTAAAAGATATTAATGGCTGGAAAAAATGGGTTGCAGGCATGAACGACCAATCGGTTGTGATTAGTTCGCCTACAAAAGCCTTACTTGGTAAAACAGATGTGACCATTACAAAAGTGAGTGATAGCAGTGTGACTTCTGTTTGGGTAGGTAGAAATGGTAACCAACAAATAGCTAGTATTAATGTATTTGGCGATAGTACACGTATACAAACGGTGGTACAATGGGAATTTCAGCAGCAGCTAAAATGGTACCCTTGGGAGCGTTTTGCCTCTATTATGAATGACAAAATATTGGGTACAATGATGGAAAAGAATTTGAATAATTTGAAAGTATTGGCTGAGAAAAGATAGGAACACAGATTAGGCGGATTGAGCAGATTTGCACGGATTATTTTGGCACTAAAAAATTTAGTTATTGCCCTAATATAAAACAGAAAAGCACAGACCTTTCAATCTGTGCTTTTCTGTTTCAATTAGTGCTATTAGCGTTCCTATCTTAATAATGCGCAAAGTCTTTGCTATAATCGCCTTTTATACGCTCAATTGGTGGGTTGAAGTAGCCATATTTTACATGCGGAAATTCTTCTTTAATCAATTGTTGTAATTGTTTTATACCCATTATTTCGCTAGTATCAGTAATACCTATTTGGCCTAAATACCAGTCAGGGTCTATATTAAAATTACGCCACTGAATCATGTTTAAATCGGTGTCAATAATCAATTTGCGCAGCGCTTCGTATTCTTCTACACTATCTGTCATACCAGGAAACACAAAGAAATTAATGCTAGCCCAGCCACCATAGCTACGCATTACTTTTAAGCTCTCAACAATGTCTTCAAACTGGTAATTATTAGGACGATAATACGGTGTGTAAATATGCTTTCTGGCAGAGTTTGTACTCACACGAATACTGTTTAAACCTGCTTCACACAAGGCTTTTACCGCATCGGGTTTAGAACCATTAGTGTTAATATTAATGCTGCCTTTATCGGTATGTTTTCTTATTTCAATGATGGCTTCACGAATTGTTTCCCACATCAACAGCGGTTCGCCCTCACAGCCTTGCCCAAAACTAATTAAAGGATAAGGTGCGTTCATTAAGTGTGGTACGGTAAACTCAACCACTTCTTCTGCCGAAGGCTTAAATGTTAATCTGTCTTGTGGCGAGGTAATGGTTTCTTCCTGCGGCTGAAACGATACACAACCAATACAGTTGGCGTTACAAGCCGGCGACATAGGTACAGGACATTCCCATCTGCCCAAGCTTAAATTTCTTGCAGCAGGGCATGTGTAAGTATTGCAACAGTTTTCCATCAAATGCTTTACCAAACGGTTATGTGGGTAAGCAGCCAACATTTGCTGTGTACCAGCGGCTATTTTAGCTTCATCGTAGCCAGCAGCTTCTTGTCTAATGTCATCCTCAATTCTTACACCAGCTACATAAAAAGTATCGTTGTGCCAAGCCGCAGCCGTGTAGCAAAATAAGGGCAGGGTAGGTGCATCTGGCAAAGTTTCGTAAGCTGCTATAAACAAACCTGTATGTGCAGGTGGTATAAAGGCAGCAACGGCCCAACCTTTTTCGCACAAGCGCATATCGCCTGTAAGCACATCAATACCAATACCTCTACGGCCGGGTAACTCGTATAAATTACCACCTTCAGGTAGTTCTATCCAATCTTCAACTTCTACAGGGTAAGCATCCCAACCAGCACGCCCTACAGCGTACAAACTGGTATCTTCAAAAATATTTCCCTGACCGTCTGAGTATAAAATATATGGTGATTCTGTAAGCATTTGTGGTGAATTGTGAAAGGTGAAAAGTGAATAGTCAAAGGTCAGTTGTCAGTAGTCATTAGTAACTAAAACATAGAACTCTTAACTTGTTAAACTACTAAACTAATTAAACTCGAAACTGCCTAAACTACTTTGACTAATTGTTCTTTGCAAAATTGGTTAAACTCGTCTTCAACTTGTTTTTCTACTGGGTCGTTAACCTGTTTTTGAATGAGTGTGTTATTTTTTAAATCGATGGTCAATAAACCGTCTTTTAATACCACATTATTTACATCTTGCCACAAAATGGTTTTTCTAGGAAAGCTGTTAAATACAATTTCTTCCCCATCAAAAGCCGCTTCGGGAGATACTTTTACTGGCTTTTCTAAAAAGCAAGCAACAATGTAAATAAGTGTTACCAACTTGCCTTTGGGTACCACAAACCAGCCCCATGCAGCAAACATAACTGCAAAGCGATAATAAGGTGTAATGCCACGTTTTACTTGGCCAGCGCAAAACGTCCACCAAACGATGATGAGACTACAAATAAATACCAATAGCCAAGCGCTACTAGGTTTTAATAAAGCATTTTCTTGCGATAATGATACATAAGCCACATAAGCAAAACTACCAAGCGATAGCAATAGCATAAACTGGCTCATCCAGTCTATTACTTTAAAATCGGGCTTTTTAAGTACAATGATGTAATCGTATTCTTTAACCATAAATGTTTGTGTGTAAGTGTTGTAAAGCCTGTAAAGGTAAGTAAGGCTATATTGAAAATGTTAAGCCACTACTTTTAGCAAATGCTTGATTTTGTTGGCTTTGTAGGTTAAATCTTGGTAATCGCTGCTAATAATGGTAACGTGCCCCATTTTTCTACCCGGTTTGGTTTCAGCTTTACCGTATAGATGTACAAATACGTTAGTCATGGTCAATACTTCTTCTAAGCCTTGATATTTGGCAGGGCCGCTAAAGCCTTGTTCACCAATAATATTCACAATAGCTGATGGCAAAATAGCATCGGTATTGCCTAAAGGATATTGTAATAAAATACGCCAAAGCATATCGTATTGGCTGCTGTAATTGGCTTCAATGGTGTGGTGACCGCTATTGTGTACACGAGGGGCTATTTCATTTACTAAAACATTCTCATCTCTATCAATAAACAATTCAACGGCAAAAAGCCCGGGACTTTTTAGTTCTTGCACAATTTTTATCGCCATCGCTTCAGCTTTCCAAAGTGCTTTTTCAGCAAGTTTTACAGGCGAAATTTGATAATCGAGTAAGTTTAATCTGGTATCAAATACCATTTCAGCAGGCGGATAAATAACGGTGTCGCCTTTTTCGTTCATGGCTACAATCAGTGCAATTTCTTTATGAATATTCACCATTTTTTCAAGCACAGAAGGCGCATTAAAGCCTTTGCTGATAGCTGTTTCATCACGTAAAATTTCTACGCCTTTGCCATCGTAACCGCCTTCACCAAGCTTGTGTACGGCTGGTAAAAAGCTAATGTGGTTTTGTAAGTCTTGCTGATTTTGTGTGATTACAAATTCAGATGTAGGTATTTGATGCGTTTGATAAAATTGCTTTTGAACGATTTTGTTTTTGATAGTACGTAAAGCCGAAGGTTTTGGATATACACGAATACCTTCTTTTTCAAGTGCCTCAAGTGCCTCAACGTTTACGTTTTCTATTTCAATGGTTATAGCATCTAGGCCTTTACCAAAATTGTACACGGTATCAAAATCTGTAATGCTGCCTTTTGTAAAATGATGGCACAAATGCGCTGCGGGTGCATTAGCATCGTTTTCTAATACATACGTTTCTACAGGATAGTTGGCTGCTGCTTGTAATAACATTCTACCTAACTGACCACCACCTAAAATACCAACTTTCATTATCATATTCATTTATGCAGCGAAGATAATAGTTGCGATTTTATACAGCTAATAATGATGTCAACAGGCTTTATTTATTCGCTTAGATAAAAGTTGCGCAGCGAACAGAACGTACAAGTGTAGATGCTTCGTAAACTCAGCACAGGCTACACAGAAGCTAAATAGTAGTACTACTGCTGGTGGCCCAAAAATTCTTTAGGGCTTTTACCAGTGGCTTTTTTAAAGGCACGGTTAAAAGTGGCTTTGCTATTAAATCCTGCATCGTAAGCGAGGCTCATAATAGTGAGGTTTGCATTGGCTGCATTTTGTAGTTGTTGTTTCACCTCTTCAACACGATACCAATTGATGAGGTCGTTGAAATTCATGGCAAAACCTTGGTTAATAATTTTTGATAGGAGAGAAGGATTGGTGGTCAAATGTTTAGACAAATCGGTTAGTGTTAACTCTGGATTTTGATACATTTTTTCAGTAACAACAGCTTGTAACACTCTGGCTTTCCAAGCTTCTAAAGCCTCGCTATTGTTAGCTTCTGTGGCTTTATCGGTTGTTGATTTTTCGGTAACTTCTTCAAAACTAATGTCTTCTGTGATGGCAGATTCTTGATTGATTTTTGGCAACAGTGGCGGTAATTGCTGCTGCAAAAAAGCTAGTTGATAATGTGCTTTGGTAACAATAGAATTAGAGTAGCCAGTGATAGCGATGTAGTAAAAAATGACTGCAAATAGTAGGTAGTACCACCAAGAATCTGTGTACTTGATACCAACATCGAAAAAATCGAGCAAGCCAAGCACAAGACTAGAGAAAAAGTAAATGAAAAAGGCAATTAAAAAGTTACGAATCCATTTGAAAGTAACATCATCAGCAAAAGATAATTCTTGGTAGATGATAGTTTTGTAATGCTGGTAATATTTAAAACTTAAGAGCAAATACACCAACAAACTCACTAAACCTAAAGCGACATACCACGTATTAAAATCAGGGTCGTTTTCGCCATCCATCAGGTAATAGCTTTTTAAAATTACTCTATCTACAATGGCTACCACCAAAATCCAAGTATTATAAAGTATGCCAGGTAAAAGATGTAGCCAATGCTTTTTTGTAAATGAAAAGCTAGGATTTAGACGCGTTTGGATATAGAAATAAAGCACCGGCCCCATGAGTAATGCCTGCTGAAAAGGCATGTAAAACAAGAAGTTTCTGCATTCAATACAATCTCTACCATCGTACCAGCCTGCAAAACCAAGCATCCATGGACAAATGAAGAAAATACACAGCAGGAGAAAAAAAGCCAACCATTTGTCGTGAACAGTTTCGTTTTTCATACCTTTTCTCAATAGTAAGAAGGCATAAACTAGGCCATGTATAAAAAAAATTAAAAGTAAGCCACTGTATTTGTTAAAGTGAAAAGGCATATTGCTGTTAGTTTCTACAATAAAGTAACGTATTTTCCAAAAATTTGTTACCGATAGTTGCCTTTTAGTATGTATTTCTAGCCTTCGTAACCAATATCTTCAATTAAGTTTCCGCCATCAGCAGCAGAAGTAGCTAGTTCATCGCAGCGATTGTTGTGTGGGTTATCAGCATGACCTTTTACCCAAACAAAAGTGATTTTAAACTGCTTTGACAATTGATAATAACGCGTCCAAAGGTCTTTGTTTTTTTTACCGCCTTTAAAGTCAGTTTTAATCCAGCCATCTAGCCAGCGTTTTTGAACGCTATCTACAATGTATTTACTATCGGTATAAATGGTGAGTGGAATGTTATTTTTCTTTAGGCTTTCAAGCGCTACAATTACACCCATTAATTCCATACGGTTATTGGTAGTTCTTCGAAAGCCTTGCGAAATTTCTTTACGTTTGCTGCCCCACATCATTACCACACCATAACCACCAGGGCCAGGATTACCACGAGAAGAACCATCAGTATAAATAATTAAAGGATGCGATTGTATTTCTGACATTATAAAGTGAATTGTAAAAAATGAAGGCTGCAAACATATCGTTTTAGCTTCTACTTTTTCAATGCTTTTAAGGTAAAAAATACTCACCTTTTATGTACAGCACACATTCACCACCAATAGCTACACGGTCACCTTTACTTTCGCAATACAAAACACCACCACGCTCTGAAATTTGTTTAGCAAGCATATTGGTTTTGCCCAATTTTTCTGCCCAAAAAGGAATTAAAGTGGCATGTGCAGAACCTGTAACAGGATCTTCCCCAATAACAGAATTTGGTACAAAAAAGCGACTTACAAAATCGCAATCATCACCAGGTGCAGTGGCAATAATACCCATAGCTTCAACTTTATTTAACCAATTAAAATCTGGTTTTAAGTCAGCCACTTCTTTTTGTGTATGATACACTAGTACATAATCTCTACTTTTAAGCATTGTAAACGGTTGGTGACCAATACTTTGAATTAAAGCCAATGGCTGATCGCATATTTGAGGCATTCTGCTTGGAAAATTCATTTCTAACAAGCCATTGCCTTTATTTGTTACATACAATGGCCCACTATTGCTATGAAATTCTATTTCTGTTTTTGAATAATTAAGATAATTGAAAATGACAAAAGCGGTAGCCAAAGTAGGATGACCAGCTAAATCCATTTCGATTTCAGGCGTAAACCAACGGATGTGAAAAATATCGCCATCTTGTACAAAAAAGGCCGTTTCTGATAAGTTGTTTTCTTTGGCTAATTGCTGCATTTGCTCAGTAGGTAGCCAACTTGTAAGTGGACAAACAGCCGCAGGATTGCCGCCAAATATGGAAGTTGTAAAAGCGTTAACTTGGTAAAAAGGATATGCTGTCATAAAGTTTCAATTAATAGCTGTTAGTGAATATAAAAACACCATTAGAAATAATTGTACCAAACTGAGAAATATGCAACAAATTGTGAAGAAAACATTGCCTTGTAAAAGTTATTGCACGCTTTTTAAAGCTGCACTCATTTTTTCTTTTGCTTCATTAGAAAGTGAAGCATCTAAGTGTTCGTGGTTATGCTTTGCATTTATTTTTATAAACCAACTTTGTTTTTCAAATAAACGGCAAGCGCTGCAAATGCCTAAGTGAAGCTTAAGCTTTATACTATCGAAAAAGCCGATGGCTTTCTCTTCTTTTTTAGAAATAAGATACGTTGCTTTTTTACAACTAATATTCACTAATCGCTTCATCACAATGCTTTAAATATTTACCCAGTTTTTTTCTAAACAATTTCGTAGACCCAACTTGGCACGGTGAATTAACACCCAATAGTTTGACGTAGTAATACCAAGTACCTTACAAATTTCTTCAGTATCTAAATCTTCAAGGTATTTCATTACAAAAACAGACTGCTGCATTTGCTGAAGTTTAGACTTACATTTTTCTAAAATGCTGTAAAACTCTTTCTTCTCAACGGTTTGGCTGTAATTAACACCCCATTCTTTTGGCGCATCTTCTTTTGTCCAATGTTCTACATCATCAAACATACTCGAAGTTGTATCTGCTTCAGCATACTGAATAATGCTGGTACTTTTTTTACGATAATGATCTATAATTTTATTTTTACAAATAGTATATAACCAGTTTTTTTCTGATGCAATACCTTTGTAACTGTCTTTATTACGCCAAGCACTTAAAAAAGTTTCTTGCACAATGTCTTCAGCAATACCAGCATCGTTTACACGCATCATGGTGTATTTAAATAGAGCATCGGAATAATTAGTAATCCAATTATCAGCGTTTAGTGTATGCTTGTTATCCATATTGGTAATTAATACTTCAAATTACCCGCAAAAACTTCAACAAAAAAAATTAACTCTATGAAAAATAATTAGTTGTATTGTTAAGATTCAAAATGCTGTTGTCTAAATTCACTTTGAGAAGGTTTTCGTTACCTCATATTTCTTAGTTAGTTTACTATTTGTACAACTAAAAGCAAAGCGTATTGTTGTATCAATATAATCTTACACAATGGGAATACTAAAACAACTCGCAGAATATTTGTACATTAAAAAACGTGACCCAAACGATGAGCGCACACAATGGATGAAATACATGCACGGCATGAATCGCATTTCGGTTTTTATGTTTTTAATAGCAATTGTTGTAATACTTGTAAAATTGGTAATTCTACCTATGTTCAAGCATTAAATTTCAGCAATTATCTTACGGTAGGGCATTTATAATTATTGCCAAATAATTTAACACCAACACCAAGTGATAAGCCATAATACTTATCGTTTGCTGAAGGGTTGGCGGCTTGGCTAAAGCCATCAATATAGTCGGAAAAAGTGAATCGGTAAGTAGCTTCTGCTCTAATGCTTATCTTGTTATTAACAGCATAGCGTAAACCAATACCAACAGGTATTATAGGCAAAATTTTTGGTGTTGCATGTAGTGTATCAATACCTAAACCAATAATAGCACTAGATTTATTATCAAATACTGTACGATTTATGCCGCTCCAATCTCTTTTTACATTTAATAAACTTACACCTAAACCACCAAAAACATACGGCGAAAAAGTACGGTAATCTCTTGCGCCATTGTCGCCCAAAAAGTTCCAAACTAAAACCGTAGAAAGCTCTGTAACCGATGTAGAAAATTTAAAATTACGTTGCTGCTTCCACGATGGGCTGCTGTATTGCGATTCATCATCACTAATTTTTCCGTATAACAAATTGGCACGAAGTGAAAAATAAGCATCTAGTTCTTTATTAACATACACACCAATTGCAGGTTTTAGGTTTTTTATAGAACCTAAAGCTGTATTGTTTAAATCGCCTTGATAAATAAGTGTACCCACGTTTACCCCAATTTCGTAATTACCTTTGATTTGGGCAGAAACTGTTGAAACATGGGTTGTAAATACAATGGCGAAAAGGGCAGTAGTTACCACACGGGTTTTGAGGTTAGAATTCATAACTGAAGTTTTAGTGTTAAAAAAATGGTCAGGTAGAATTCTTATTTGCGGCAAATATTTATAGTGTGAATTGATGGTTAATACAACAGAAAATTTCGTGCCTGTATTTACTACTAGATACCAGCTTTTACAGTTTTGTTGTGAAAGAAATCTTAAAGGTTTACGATAGCTTACAGTTACACCATAGTGAACTTGCTATTATATTTGCGTAAATTTTAGTTATGCCATCATTTGATATTGCCAGTAAAGTTGATTTGCAAACCTTAGATAATGCCATCAATACGGTAAAAAAAGAAATAGAAAATCGTTTCGATTTTAAAAATAGTCATGTAGTAATATCTCTAAATAAGAAAGATTATGTCGTAAATCTTGAAGCTGAGAGTGATATGAAGTTACAACAGGTAATTGATGTGATTATTAGCCGAAGTATGAAGCAAAGTATAGATGCGAATGCATTTGATTTTGAAAAAGAAGCTTACCCAAGCGGTAAAGTGGTAAAAAAAGAGGTATCGGTACGCAATGGTTTAAAGCAAGATGATGCTAAAAAAATAGTGAAGCTAATAAAAGATAGCGGTCTAAAAGTGCAAGCAGCTATTATGGATAATACAGTTCGTGTTACTGCTAAAAAAATTGATGACTTACAAGAAGTAATAGCACTTTGTAAAAGTGGAAATCTTGGCTTTCCGCTACAATTTGATAACATGAAGAGCTAGATTGAAATTTCATTTGGCTAAAAGGCTTATCAAGCTTACATTTGCCATCCATTAAAACATTTTATACGGCAAAATCCGTATAAGCCTTAAATAAAATTATATGAAACAAGGTATCCACCCTTCAAATTACCGTTTAGTTGTTTTCAAAGACATGAGTAACGGTACATCATTTTTAAGCAAATCAACTACAAACAGTAAAGAAACTATTGTTTGGGAAGACGGTAACGAATATCCAGTAGTTAAATTGGAGATTTCTAATACATCTCACCCTTTTTACACAGGTAAAAACATGTTGGTTGATACTGCAGGTCGTATCGATAAATTCAAAAAACGTTACGCAAAAAAAGACTAATCTCTTTTTAAATATTTCAAAAGCCCGTTTATTGTAAACGGGTTTTTTGTTGCCCAAGACTTAACAAAAAACAAAATCCCATTTCAATTTAATGAAATAGGATTTTTTATTCGTGTATACCGATAGCTATCGGGACGAGTAATGTTTTTCAAATTCGTGCTAGAATCTACGTTTTTTACCTCTAAACTGTTGTGAAGGTGCTTTCACATAAGTGGTTACAATAGGCGTTACTTCAGGCATTGCGTAAGGATGTTCTTTTTCTACTGGTAAAGTTTTACCAATTACTTTGTGAATATCACGCAAGAACATTTTTTCTTCCATATCGCAGAAAGAATAGGCTTTACCACTAAAACCTGCACGACCTGTACGACCAATACGGTGCACATAGGTTTCAGGAATATTAGGTAATTCAAAGTTAATAACGTGAGACAGTTCATCAATGTCAATACCTCTAGCGGCAATATCTGTAGCCACTAACACACGGTTTTTGCCATTTTTAAAGTTCTGCAACGCTTGTTGTCTTGCATTTTGCGATTTATTACCATGAATGGCTTGCGTTTCAAAACCCGATTTTGTTAAGTGTTCTGCTATTTTATTGGCACCATGTTTTGTACGTGTAAATACCAATGCACTAGCAATAGATGCATCTTGAAGTAAATGAACCAACAACTTCTTCTTATCGTCTTTATCTACAAAATACACTTTTTGGTCAATGGTATCGGCAGTAGAAGATACCGGCGAAACCTTTACCATTACTGGATTACTTAAAATGCTATTTGCCAATTGTTGAATAATAGGAGGCATGGTTGCAGAGAAAAACAAGGTTTGTCTTTTGGCTGGTATTTTAGTAATAATGCGTTTTACATCTTGTACAAAACCCATATCAAGCATTCTGTCTGCTTCATCTAAAACAAAGGTTGTAAGGTTGTTTAAGTGTACAAAACGTTGGTTCATTAAATCTAACAAACGGCCCGGTGTTGCAATAACAATATCAATGCCTTTCTTTAAGGCTTCTACTTGATGAAATTGAGAAACACCGCCAAAAATAACAACGTGCTTTAGTTTTAAATGTCTACCATAAGCTACAAAGCTTTCGCCAATTTGAATAGCGAGTTCTCTTGTAGGCGTTAAAATCAATACTTTAATGCCGGTATTGGTGTTGCCACATTCTTTCTGTGTTTGTAATAATTGTAAAATAGGAATAGCAAATGCTGCTGTTTTACCTGTACCAGTTTGCGCACAACCTAAAATATCGCTTTGGTTTAAAATTACAGGGATGGCTTGTTCTTGAATAGGTGTGGGTTGCGTGTAACCTTCTTCTTGTAAGGCTTTTAAAATGGGGCTAATTATGCCCATGTCGTTAAATGTCATAAAATGTATTTGAGCTAGCTATACAAATAGTACAACTGCAAATGAATATTGTGCTGAAGATCATTGCTGAAAACCGCTAATGATGAGTAAGTAATAATTGTCTGGAGAAGTGTGACAAAATACCTGCGGATAAAAACTAATGCGCCAAAGCGTTTTATTAAGAAAAAATAGGGTACGGAATGACAAATTCTTTTCTTAACAATGTAAAGATGCAGTAATTAATTTACATAACCTATTAATATTTACAAACAAAAACAGGCTACCTAATAAAGATAGCCTGCTTGCTGTATGAAGGATTTTAAAACGATGCGGATAATTAGTTGCCAGATTTTACACGTTCTGTTTCGTCTACACTGCTTCTTTTACGTTGCGTATTACCTACTTTACCTTTGCTAAAGCGGTAAGTGAAGCTAATATTTGCTACTCTGTTATCGTTTCTATTTTTAAATGTTAAGTCAATATCATCGTATTTAGCATAGCCACTTGGCTGTTGCAACCAGAAAATATCTCTTACATTTAAACGAATAGAGCCTTTATTTTTAAGTACAGATTTTGAAATACCTGCGCCAATTTGACCTAATGGTTGAATATACATAACACCTTCTAAGCCACCTGTACGGTAAAAGCCACTTATTTCAGCATTCCAACCTTTACCAAGTTTAAATGAGTTACTACCATTAACCATAAACATTGGTGAACTTAAATCTACAACAGCATTGTTTACCAAACCTCTAAAACGGTTGCTAAGTAAATTGGTGTACAAATTAAGGTTCCACCATTTTGTAATTGGTGCTTGACCTGAAATGGCAATACCAAACTGATCTAAAGTGGCAATGTTAGCTTGCTTAACAAACGTTTCGTTGGTAGCTGTACGTTGTTCAATTACTTGTTGTATAATATTATTTACCTTTGTATAGTTCAATGTTGTGCTAATGGCACCACCCATGAACAAATGGCTTAACTCAATATTATCGCTAAACTGTGGTTTTAAACCAGGGTTACCTTGTTCAAAAGTGTATTTGTCAAGATATTCAACAAATGGATTTAATGATTCGTAATCTGGTCGGTTAATTCTTCTACCATAGTTTAATGAGAATTGGTTTTTATCGTTTAATGTATAGCTAATGTAGGCAGTTGGAAATAACTGCGTATAAGTGGTATCAAATGTTGCATTACCAATTAATACTTTAGCCAATTGGTCACCCTTTGCATGTGTATTTTCTAAACGTAAGCCTAACTGTACAGACCATTTTTTGTTCAATTGTTTGCTATAATTTACGTAAGCAGCATTAATATTTTCTTTGTAAATAAAGTGATTGCTACGGTTAAAATCTGGCTTTTCTTGATTGTTAATAACACTATCATATTTAGCATTATTATCAGTTTCTACATAACTTATTTTAAAGCCAGCTTCAATTTTTGCGCCTTTCTTCAATGGTAATGTAAAGTCAGATTTTGCACTATAGATGTTAATGATAGTAGGTAAGTTGCTGTTTAAAGTATCACCAGGCAATACAGGATTTCTATTTTTATCAAAATAGCTATTAATTAACTGACCATGATTAGTGCCATTGTAACCAGCATAATCAATATCTATAGTAATTTCTTTACCAGTGCTGTCAAATTGATGACGGAAATTGAAGTTGGTACTTAAGTTTTTAAAGTTTTGAGCAGATGGTACATCAGCAATTGTAATATTTTTCAAATTGTTAGTAGCATCATAAATTCTCGTATCGCTATTGCCAGTTCTTGCAGTATGATTATTAAAGCCATTTACAACAAAACCATAAGTTGTGTTCTTGGTGGCAAAAAAGTCAGCACCAAGTTTTGCACTATGACCGTTTCTTTCGTCTGTCATTACCGAATTTTGCTTGAAAACTGACACTAATTGTTTGTTGCTGTTTATAAATTTTCTTTCTAAATCCAACTCTTGAAAGCCTTCTCTATGGTTGTAACTGTAATTACCAAACAAATTCCATTTACCGTCACGGAAATTCATGTTAACGCTTTGGTTGGTTTTTGGGTAAACGCCTTGACCATAACCTGCCGTTACAGAGCCATTTAAACCTTTCAACTTTGTTTTTTTGGTTTTAATATTAATAACACCTGCATTTCCAGAAGCATCAAATTTTGCAGGTGGATTGGTCATTATTTCAATTTGGTCTAATTGGCTAGATGTCATGCTACGCAACATATTGGCTAAATCTGCCGCTCCTAAATAAGAAGGTTTACCATCAACTAAAACAACCACACCACTTTTACCTTTTAGACTGATATTGCCATCTTTATCAACCGAAATCCCTGGTGATTTTTCTAAAACCTCCAAAGCGGTAGAACCAACATTCGTAACAGATGCTTCAACATTTACAATAGTTCTATCAAGTTTAATTTCTACCAATGGCTTTTTACTTGTAACTACTACATCCGTTAGTTGTTTATCCAAAGCAGCCAATACAATTGCTTTTAATGTAACCTCATTTTTAGCTGCAGTTAATTCAAACGCTTCGCTATAATATTTTTTGTAGCCTACACTTTGTACAGCCACCAAATATTTAGCATTGGCTATTTTTTCTATTTCAAAATTGCCGTCTTTATTGCTTACGGCAATTTTTACAATGCTACTGTCTTTAGCTCGTAAAAGGTTTACAGTAGCGGCTTCTATTGGTTTAGCACCGCTAGAAATACTACCATTTACTTTACCTGAATTGTTTTGCGCTTGGCTTGTAAAGCTGAATAATCCAAGGGCAGTTAGTAATGCGAAAATCTTTTTCATGATATTTTGTTTGATTAGTTTATAGTTCTTGTGTTTGATTATTACAGAACAAAACTAGTTACCTTGCATTGCATAGTACATTGCTTTAGCATAAACGGTGCATTGCAAGGATAAAAGGTAAATAATAAGGGTTGTTTAAAATTTAAAAATTAAAACCAAGCCATTTTTAAACGAAATGTGGTAAAAAAGGTTACAGATATGCCGAAAAAAGAAAAGGCTACCACAGATATTTAGACCTGTGATAGCCTTTAAGAAGCTTTTTAATAATAAACTAGTACTGATATACCAAATAACCCCAAGCTGGTAATATTATTGCTTGGCCAGATTTTAGAATCTCTTTTTTATTGGTAAATAGTTCTGTTGCCTCGCCATCAACAATCGCATTATTAATAGTTACGCTTTGTGGCGTTTTAGATAGATTGGCAATCACAACTACTTTTTTGCCATTATTTTCTCTCACAAAAGCATAAACCGCATCATCAGCAGTGGTAACAAGTTTTGTGAAACTCGCATTGGCAGCTAAGGCAGCATTATTTTTTCTAGCATTAAGTAATGCTTTGTAAAAATTTGCTCGTTGATATTTACCAAACTGAATAGCGTTTTTATAAAAGAAACTAATACTATCAAGCTTTGGTTCTTCTTGGCCGGTATAAATTAATGGTACACTATTTTTTAAAGTTTGCGTAAGCACAGCAAATGGTGCATGGCTTTCACCAGGCATGGTTGCATAATCGGCTTTGTTCCAGCTATTTTCATCGTGGTTGCTGGTAAAAAATAAGCGCAATGCATTTTTAGGAAAACTTGTATCGGTTTTATTGATGGTACTATCTAAGGCAATGGCTTTTCTTTCACCTTTTGCAATTAGTTTCATCATGTTAAAGTCGTTCCAAGTATAGGTTTCATCAAAACCAGCCGTATGTAACCAAGGCTTATCACCTTCAGCAAGCATAAAAATGTTCTTTTGTTTTTTTAACTCAGCAATACATTTTTTCCAAAAAGCCTTTGGTACTTCTGGTGCTACATCACATCTAAAACCATCAATATTGCTTTCGGTAATCCAATATTTCATACAAGCAATCATACTATCGCACAATGCAGGATTGTTGTAATTTAGTTTACGTGTGTCAGTCCAGTCAAATGGTGAAACAGGCTTTTTAGTAACGCTATCAAGTACATAAAAATCTGGATGTTTTTCTAGCCAATAATGATCTGCACCTGTATGATTTGGCACCCAATCTATTACTACTTTAAAGCCCATGTCATGCGCTTTTGCTACCAAATCTTTCCAATCTTGTAGCGTACCGTATTCAGGATTAATGGCTGTATAATTTGCAACAGCATAGTAACTACCAAGTGCACCTTTTTTGTCTTTTACACTTATTGGATTGATTGGCATAAACCAAAGGGTTTGTACACCCATATCTTTTAGTCTATCTAAGTGCTTTTCAAAAGCTTTAAAAGTGCCTTCTTGTGTGTACTGACGAATATTCACTTCATAGATGTTACCCTGCATTATCCAAGCAGGATGCCCGTCGATTTTAGCTGTATCAGCGTTACTTATTGAACTATTTTGGTTACTACAAGAAGCAAAAAACAGCAATACAAATGCTGCAAGAAATACGTTTTTCAAATGCATAACAATGTTTTAGGGGCTAAAAATACTAGTTATTGTGTAAAATAAACACATTGATTGTAGCAAAAAACTGCATTTACCGATTGATTACTTTGCTTTACCCATAATGTAAAACCTGTAGCTTATTGTAGGTTTATGTTTGCGGTATTATTATGCATATTTAAATACCCCCATTTTGAAGAACAATAAGAAAATACTTACCATCATTATACACGCAGCTGTTTGGGGCTGTTTTTTTCTGTTGCCTTTTATTTTCAGGCCGCAAGGTCGCGACGTACCAATGAGTATTAGCAACCGATTTATTGCAGTATTTACAACCAACGGTATTTATTTAGTTGCATTCTACTACTTTAACACATTGATATTGTTGCCAAAACTCTTGTTTCAAAAAAAGTGGCTTTGGTATGCAGCAAGCATCGTGGCTTGCTTGGTAGTATTTATGTACGTACCAAGAGAAATTGCCAATTTGATAGTACCACCAGAAGACTTCCCTTTTAAAATGGAAGCTTTTAAACAGCAGCAACATAATCACTTAATAGATACAGCAAAACAGTGGCAACAAATGCGACCAAGAGGTGGTATGCGTGGTGGCTCTCGTTTTATATTTTTTCCTGGTTCTAATGCCATTTTCTTTTTAGTTTTTTTAATAAGCACTTGTATTTCTGTAACACAACAATGGCTTAAATCTGAGCAAACAAAAAAGGAAGTTGAAACGGAAAAATTAAACACAGAATTATCATTTTTAAAGTCACAGGTAAACCCACATTTCTTCTTTAATACCCTTAATAATATTTATTCTTTGGCAGTAGTTGGCAGCGAAAAAACCGCACCGGCAATTATGAAGCTATCGTCTATCATGCGGTACATTTTAACCGATACACAAAGTGATACTGTGCCAGTTGAAAATGAGGTTAATTTTATCAATAATTTTATTGATTTACAACGTGTGAGATTAACTGATAAAGTAGTGGTAGCTTTTATTACAGAAGGCACTATTGCCAATCAACAAATTGCGCCTTTGCTATTTATTCCTTTTGTTGAAAATGCATTTAAATATGGCGTAAGTACCAAAGAAAATTCTACCATTTCTATCACCATTAAAGCAACAGAAACTGCTGTGCATTTGTACACAACTAATACCATTGTAAAAGCAGATAACGGCATTTTAGATACAACAGGTATTGGAATTAATAATGTAAAAAGAAGACTAGACTTATTGTACCCTGATAAGCATAACTTAGTAATTACAAACGATGGTAACCAGTTTTTTGTAACCTTAGATATAACGATAAAATGATTAAATGTATAGCAATAGATGATGAGCCTTTGGCGCTACAATTAGTTACACAGTACTGTGAAAAAGTGCCTTTTTTACAACTAAAAAAAGTATTTACTAATCCTGATGAAGCGACTATTTACTTGCATCAAAACCCGGTAGATTTAATTTTTTTAGACATTCAAATGCCAGATGTAAGTGGGCTGCAATTTTATAAAAATCTGTCTGTTGCCAATAAACCACAAGTAATTTTTACCACTGCTTTCAAGGATTATGCAGTAGATGGTTTTAATGTAGATGCTGTTGATTACCTATTGAAACCTTTTGAGTTTGATAGGTTTTTAAAAGCGGTGTATAAAGCAAAAGAATACATGGAATTTTTGTCTTCGCAAGACTTACAAATGAGTTCTATTTTCATTAAAGCCAATTACGAAATGATGAAAATAAACTTGAAAGATATTGACCTGATAGAAGCGCTAGATGACTACATAAAACTCTATATAAAACCTTCGCCAATACTCACTTTAATGACCTTAAAAGGCATTCAAGAAAAGCTACCTTCAAAAGAGTTTATACGTATTCATAGGTCGTATATAATTCCTATAGCCAAGGTTGAAAAATTTAGCAAAAGCAAAGTATTTGTTGCTGGTAAGGAGTTACCAATTGGTACTAGCTACGCAGATGTTTATGATGTGTTATTGCAACGTGTAAAGACAGATTAATAGCGGCAAATCATTTTTCAAAACCATAATCTCTTTCTACCAAGCAAATGCGTGTTTTATAGCATTCGTACCACTGTTGCCTACCTAGCTTTTGCGCAAGCAAATGATCGGTTTGTTGTTTCCAAGCTTTTATATCATTAAGGCTTTGCCAATAAGATACCGTTATACCTACACCATCTCTTGCACTTTCATGACCAAGATATCCTACTTGTTGCTGAGCAAGTTCTACCATTAATTCACTCGTTTCATTATAACCTGCATTATCATTAGTTTTTAGCGATGTAAAGATGACCGCATAATAGGGTGGTAGTGGTGTTTTGGCTATCATAAAATGATATATTTTCTCGCAGATTGCGCTGATTAACGCAGAAAAATTATTACACCAATCATGAGTATAATTCGTGTAATTGTTCAAAAATTCGTGTCATGAAAGTTAGAAATACAATTGCACCATTTGGCTCCAATATTGTGCTTTATGAGCCTCACCTTGCCAAATGAAAAACTTGTGGTTAATACCTTTCTCTGTTAAAATATTATCTAGCAACAAGTTATTGGCTAAAAAAGCATCTGTTTCACCAATGGCTATTACAATCTCTAATTGATTTAATTTACTAAGCGTTGCTTCGCTTTTTATATGTGGTAAATATTGCGTAGGCTGATGCATGAAAATTTGTTGATCAATATAGCCTTCAAACAAATCTTCAAAATAGGCTAGCTGAATAGTAATATCATATCTACCACTCATACCTACCACTTTACTAAACAGTTGTGGGTATCTAAAAGCCAAATTAACTGCATGATAAGCACCTAAGCTACAGCCTGCCGAAATAATCTGATGGTTACTATTTTTTTGTTTAACAAATGGCAATACTTCTGTGAGTATGTATTTCTCAAACAGTTCGTGGCGCTTAATGCGGTCTGATGGATGTAGTTCTTTATTGTAAAAACTATCTTTATCTACACTATCTACGCAAATTATTTGTAATTCTCTAGCATCTATTCTTGGTGCTAAAGCATCAATCACTTTCCAATCTTCATAATCGTAAAAATGCGCTGTACGTGTAGGAAAAAACAGTACAGGTTTGCCACCGTCACCAAACACCAATAATTCCATGTCTCTCCGCAAGTGAGGGCTATACCACTTTTGATACTCTCTTTTTATGGCATGGCTTGCTTGGTAACTCATAACGATTTTTGTTTAAATGGTTGACAATAAATGAAGCGACTTGGCTGCAAGTGTTTCATCAATTATGCTTTTCCATAGGGCATAGCCTTTATCGTTTATGTGCAATCCTTCGGCTTCAAACAAATCTCTTCTAGGATATTTATTGGCATCAAGCATGCTATCATAAATATTTACAAAATACGTCGCATCGTTCATGCGCTCTATTTCTTCGGCAATAATTTTATTGGTAAATTTTATTTGGTCTATAATATTAAAGCGTCTAATACTTGGTTTTATAGAAATATACACAACAGGTATATTGCCATATTTTTCTCTAATGCTTGCTATTGCTTGCTTAAAAAAAATAAATACTTCTTCGGGATGTCTACCATCGCCAAGATCATTATCGCCTGCATACAATATCATGGTTTTAGGTTGCAAGCCTTCCATTATCCTATCAAAATACCACACACAAGCTGCCAAAGTAGAACCACCAAAACCTAAATTGATAGGGTTGTATGCTGAATAATCTTTACTTAAACCACGCCACAATCTAATAGAGGAACTACCATAAAACACCAATTCAGGCTTGTAAGCAACTGTTTCTTTAATTATCTCAAGGCGTTTTACATCTTCCTCGTACCAAAACATACACGTAACAATTTAGTAACGCAACAAAAGTAAAGGCTTATAGATAAATGCTAGAGCTTTTTAACGAATAAACGAATAAATAATGTTTCAAAAGTAAAAGCCTTTATTAGGGTAATATTATTATAGATAAAACTTAAAGAGAAGTTAACATTACCTGCAAAAATATATTATAGGTGGTGTAAAATAGCACCCAAGTAATTAGCTAAACTTCTTTTTGTTTTGCTAATGCTTCTGGTAAGTAGCACTTAGAATATTTTTGGCAATGGTAAGAATGCTGTTGGTGGGGTCAGGCTTTACCATTTGCCACAATCGTTTTTTGTTGTTATTTTAAACACTAGTTAATCATTTGCGTCTTTAACAAAAACAAACTGGTATGAAATATTTAGTGACTATTGCTTTTTGTGTGGTAATGGTAGGTTGGCTTTTTGGTTGTAAAAAAGCTGACTCAACTACCGCCATACCTAACACCACGGATAGTTTTTCGGTTACTGTAACTAGTGGCTATGGTAGTGGTAAATACAAAGTGGGCGATACGGTGAATGTGTTTTCAGCCCATTATACCGATGCACAGGTATTTAACACTTGGGCTGGCGATGCAAACTTGCTTAACGCACCTAACGAATGGCATACTTGGTTTGTAATGCCTGCAAAAAATGTTAGCCTATCTGGTAGTGTTAAAGCCGCTGCAACATATAACCTTAGACTTGAGCAAATACAAGGTAGAGATAGAAAAAAGCCTGTGTACTATTATTTTCCTGCAGGGCATAAAGGCTTTGTGTTTTTGCTGCATGGTACTGGTGGTAGGGCTATATACACGGTAAATGATTTTGAATTTACACAACTAATAAAAGACTTGGTGACGGATAATTTTGGTGTCATTATTACCGAGGCAGAAGAAGCAACCACAGTTGTAGATGCCAATGGTAATGGTAAATTGCAATGGAACGAAACGCCTTTAGATTCGGTTACTAATGTTGACTATGCCAATATTAAAGCAATAACAGACACCTTTTACAATCGTGGGGTTACCAATCGGGGCAAGTTGCGCTATAGTGTTGGCATGAGTAATGGCGGGTATTTTTCGTCTTTTTTATCGTACATGTTTAAGTACAAAGCTGGTGTAAGTTATTGTGCACAAACTGCAAATGCATTGGTTCAACTTAGCAGCACACCGTTTCAGTTTTGTATGGCTAGGTACGATAATAATGACAATGTTGGTGCTACTGGTAATGCAGCTGCATTAACCAATTATACCAATTTATTGGCAAAAGGTATTTGTAGTAAATACTCTATTAAAGAGCATTGCCCTATTTATCCTGAACGTTTTGCAAGAAGAGGTGATATTTCTACTAGTCAATCTATTGCTGTGTTTAATGAGCTAAAAGCCAAAGGTTATATTGATAACAAAGGTTATTATATTGGTTTCTCTGATGGGATGGTGAGTGCTTACACGGCTAATCCTACCAGTTTTACTGTGCTTAATAGTTTGAATGGCTTTCAGAAAGCATTTGTGATACAGCAAATAGATTTATGTGTAGCTGACCATCAAATGTATAGTGACTATAATAGGGCTGCATTGAAGTTTTTAAATACACAGTGTCAGTAGAGTATTTCTCGCAGACGACATTAGTTTCTCGCAGATGTCGCTGATTACGCTGAAAATAGAAAACCATAGAGCAAAAGATGCAACAGAGCAATAGTTTTAATTTCTCTTAGATACCGCTGATTACTCAGAAAATAGAGAACCACATGGCAAGGAAGCAATGTATAAGATACTTGTAAGTCTTCTATCCTTGGTTGCGCTGTGTTTTTGTAAAATACTTCGCTTTAATAAAAGCCCCAAAGCGAACAAGATGCCGCAGTTTGCGCAACGAAGCTGTAAAGAAATACTACAATCGGTAAACAAAAAAAGAAAAACTTGAACGATTTGTTTGTAAAAACACGTTACTTCATCCTCGCAAAAATAAATGCTTTCTGTATGACAACTATTAAAGGCCCTGCCGTTTTTTTAGCGCAGTTTTTAGGTGATGAAGCACCGTTTAATTCGTTAGATACTATTTGCCAATGGGTTGCTAGCCTTGGCTTTAAGGGTATTCAAATACCAACTTGGGATAGCCGTTGCATGAACTTACAATTGGCGGCAGAAAGTAAAACCTATGCCGATGAATTGAAAGGAAAAGTGGCTTCTTATGGGTTAGAAATAACCGAACTTTCTACGCACTTGCAAGGGCAGTTGGTGGCGGTAAATCCTGCTTACGATGTAATGTTTGATGGCTTTGCGCCAAAAGAAGTACATGGCAATAGTGCTGCAAGAACAGCTTGGGCGGTACAACAATTAAAATATGCCGCAAAGGCGTCGCAGAATTTGGGTATAGATGTTCATGCTACTTTTAGCGGTGCATTGGTTTGGCCTTATGTGTACCCTTGGCCACAAAGGCCTGCAGGTATTGTAGAGGCTGGTTTTCAAGAATTAGCAAAGCGATGGTTGCCAATATTGAATGCGTTTGATGCTTGTGGTGTAGATGTTTGCTATGAAGTGCATCCAGGTGAAGACTTGCATGATGGCGTAACGTTTGAGATGTTTTTAGAAGCTACTGGCAATCATAAACGTGTGAATTTGTTGTACGACCCTTCGCATTTTGTATTACAATGCCTTGACTACTTGCAGTACATAGATTTTTACCACGAGAAAATTAAAATGTTTCATGTAAAAGATGCTGAATTTAACCCAACAGGCAAGCAAGGTGTGTATGGTGGTTATCAAAGCTGGGTAAACCGTGCTGGTAGGTTTAGAAGTTTAGGTGATGGTCAGGTTGATTTTAAGAGCATTTTCTCGAAGCTAGCACAATACAATTACAAAGGCTGGGCGGTGCTAGAATGGGAATGCGCCATTAAAGACAGTGTACAAGGTGCTACAGAAGGCGCTGCTTTTATACAAAACCATATTATAAAAGTGACTGAAAAAGCATTTGATGATTTTGCCAATAGCGGTGCAGATGATGCAGCGAATAGAAGGATATTGGGGATTGGTTAATTTGAGATTTGGGGTTTATGATTTGAGATTATTTGTGTAGCATTTAGAAATTAGTTGCTTCAACCAATGTACGATTTCTACAACAACAATATGGCTAGAAACATCTCTAGAATTACCATTAACGCTAGCTTAGAAAAAGTTTGGGCTACAGTTACACAACCTGTATTTGTGAAACTTTGGCAATATGGTAGCGATTTAATTATGATTTTATAGGTAACAAAAAAGGATTGAGATGTAAGCTCAATCCTTTTTTTGTATACCCAAAATCTGTTGGTTAAAACTTCAATTTCTTCATGTAGGCTGCATCTTTTTTAGCACTTTCAAGTGGTGTTGCAGTATCGTAGCGTTCTTGTTCTACTACAAAATATTGCATACCATTTGCTTTTGCAACTTTTAAAATTGGTGCGTAATCAATAACGCCTTCGCCTAAAACGCAAGAAGAATTTTGGTCGGTAGCTACCGCATTCTTCATTCTATCTTTTACATGACAAAGTGTAAAACGATTTTTATGTTTGGTAAAATAATCCGCAGGATTTACGCCAGCAGTAACTGCCCAATAAATATCAAGCTCAAAAAATACAGTACTTGGATTGGTATTTTTTAGCATCACATCAATAGGTACTTCACCATCCATTTTCTTGAAAGAATAATCATGATTGTGGTAAGCGAATTTTAAACCGTTTTTTTTGCAGATGTCACCGCATTTATTAAACTCGTCGGCAGCTTTTTTAAAGTCATCAATACTTTTTTGTGGCCCCAAATAAGGTGCAATTAAGTATTTCATACCTATTTCACCTGCCTCAGCGGCTTTGCGTTCAAAGTCTTTTCTAAAGTCACAATGGCTTGATACTATTTGCATACCTAAACCGCCAAGATAGCTTTTAAATTCTTTATTCGTCATGCCCCAAAAAATACCTTTAGCGCCTTCAAAGCTTTCTATTTGGTTATAGCCAAAATCGGCAACTTGCTTTAAAACACCTTTAGGGTCTTTGGGCAAATCGTCTCTTAACGACCATAACTGTATACCAAATTTATGTGTAGTTACACCGCCGCTTACTTCGCTAAACCATGAGGCTGCTTTTGTAGTGGCTGATGGTAACAAAAAGCCCGCAGCAGCTAGTGCTGAAAGCTTTAATAATTCTCTTCTTTTATTGTCAGACATAATGTTGTTTAATTAAAAGTGAATGGTCAATAGTCAATAGTAATTTTGACTAATCATAAATCTCAAATCCAAAATCATAAATCAATTTATGTTGCCCAAGCTTTATCACCTTTTTTGTATGTTGCACTACCTTCAAATCTACCAGGTACTTCTACATAGCGTAACACTTTTGTAGCGCCAACTTCAGATGTAAAGAAGCCAAGTAAGGTTGTTTCTTTTAACATTCTAAAGTAATGGCTTGGCTCGTCTTTTTTCTTGCTATCTTGATATGCTTTTTGCTCTTTATCAAGTGCTGTTAAAAATTCAGTACGTTGTTCTGATGTACCTTTAATAAAGCTAGTGTTGTATTTTTTATTAAAACCCTCTTCTAGCGATTTTATACCGTCTGCAAATATTTTTTGATCAGCAACAGTATAACAATCTTGTACCATCATTGCAATAAAATCACCCACTTTTGCTGCTTTAGCACCAGGTGTAGCCGTTGCTGGTAAAATAGTTTCTGCTATTTCGTCAAACAATGCAACATCGCTTTGTTTAAACAGTTTGTTTACTTGTGTATCGGTTAAGCCGCACCCTGAATTGACAAACATTTCTGCGCCAATAATGGTGCCGCCTAGCAGTAATCCTAATCTTGAAATTACTTCACGTCTATTCATTGTAAATGTTTTAAAATTAGATAATTATAAGTTGCCTTTTTTCAATTCGCTTACTGCAAAATCACATGCTCTAGCTGTTAGCGCCATGTAAGTTAATGAAGGGTTTACACAAGCTGCTGAAGTCATAGCCGCACCATCAGTTACAAACACGTTTAAAGCATCCCATACTTGGTTGTTGCCATTTAATACCGATGTTTTAGGGTCTTTGCCCATGCGAGCTGTACCCATTTCGTGTATACCTCTACCCAAAATGCCGTTGCCTTCGTAAGTTTTTACGTTTTTAACGCCAGCAGCTTCTAGCATTTCTGCTGCATCATTCATCATGTCTTTACGCATTTTTATTTCATTCTCTTTCAACTCACAGTCAAATGACAATACTGGCAAGCCCCATTTATCTTTCTTGGTTTTGTCTAAGGTCACTCTGTTATCGGGGTTAGGTAGTACTTCACCAAAGCCCATCATGCCCATCGTCCAGCCACCTGGTTCTGTTAAGGCATCTTTGAATGCTGCACCAATATTTGCCATTTCGGCTACATCTCTATGCCAGCCTTGCCTTGTACCACCACCTTGGTAGCCAAAACCACGTACGTAATCACGTTTATCACCAAATAAATTGCGGTAGCGAGGTATGTAAATACCATTGGCTCTTCTGCCATACGTGTATTTATCTTCATAACCTTCTACAGTACCATTTGCACCCACACCTAAGTGATGATCCATTACGTTTCTACCAAGTTGGTCGCTGCTACTACCTAAACCGCCATCCCAAACATCTGTTGCTGAGTTCATCAACACCCAAGTTGAGTTTAACGCAGAAGCATTTACAAATACAATCTTTGATTTAAACTCGTAGGTTTTATTTGTTTCAGCATCTAAAACCTCAACACCAGTTGCTTTTTTAGTGTTTTTGTTATATAAAATTTTAGTAACAATACTAAAAGGGCGTACTGTTAAATTACCTGTTTTCATAGCCGCAGGTAGGGTAGAAGATTGCGTGCTGAAATACGCACCAAATGGGCATCCTAACCAGCATTTGTTTCTGTATTGGCAATTGGTTCTGCCTTCATGCGCTTCTGTTAAATTAGCCGTACGGCCAATAATCATAGTACGTGCACCTTTGTAATGCGCCTTTATTCTTGCAGCAACATCTTTTTCTACACATGTCATTTCCATTGGTGGTAAAAACTGACCATCAGGTAATTGTGGTAAACCTTCTTTAGACCCGCTGATACCAGCAAAGCGCTCAACATGGTCGTACCATTTTTCTAAATCTTTATAACGAATAGGCCAGTCTACACCATGACCATCTTTTGCATTTGCTTCAAAATCAAAATCGCTCCAACGATAGCTTTGTCTACCCCACATTAAAGAACGACCACCAACATGATAGCCTCTAAACCAGTCAAAACGTTTTTTCTCAGTGTAAGGGCTGTCTTTGTCGCTAGCCCAATAATCAAGATTTTGCTCGTTTAGTGTATATTCTCTACTTAGTACAGGATAATCAGTAATCATTTGCTGGGTTTTGCCACCTCTATGTGGAAATTCCCATGGCGCTTTATTAGCGTTTACATAATCCTTGATGTGCTCAATGTTTCTGCCTCGTTCTAACATGAGTACTTTTAGGCCTTTTTCAGTCAGTTCTTTTGCTGCCCAGCCACCGCTAATACCGCTACCTATGACGATAGCATCGTAAGTGTTTTCTGCCATATGGATTTGTTTTATGTTTGTTTTATCGTTAGAAATTATTTGAAAATAGTGCTGTTTAAATATCGCAAATACTGATGGCTTGCTTTAATGAACCTACTTTATCATTGCCTGTAGGTATAAATTCTTGTGCTACATAGCCTTTGTAGCCTGTTGCCAAAATGGCTTTCATAATGGCAGGATAGTACAATTCTTGCGTGTCATTAATCTCATGCCTACCAGGTACACCACCTGTGTGGTAATGACCAAAATATTGATGATGCGTATTAATAGTACTAATAACATCACCTTCGTCTATTTGCATGTGGTAGATGTCGTACAACAATTTGAAGTTTTCAGAGCCAATCATTTTACACAAATCAACACCCCATTGGCTTCTGTCGCACATGTAATCCTTATGGTTTACTTTACTATTCAAAAGTTCCATAATGATTGTAACGCCATTTTTTTCAGCAACAGACATTATTTGTTTTAAACCATCGGCACAGTTTTTCATGCCAACTTCATTTGCCATACCATTTCTATTACCGCTAAAGCAAATGAGATTTTTGTAGCCTGCAGCAGCTACTAATGGAATCATATCGGTGTAGTTTTTTATCAAGGTTGAATGATACTGAGTATCGTTCCAGCCTTTTGTTAAACTAATTTCTGCGCCATTGCACATGCTGCTGTAAATATTGTATTGCTTAAGCGTTGGCCAATCTTTTGGGCCACACAAATCAATAGCACTAAAGCCAATACTATTTACCACCTTGCATAATTCATCAAGCGGTAAAAAATCATAAGTCCATCTACAAACTGAATGGTTGATATTCTTCTTCAAAGGATTATTTTGAGCGTTTGGTGAAGAAAAACTTGATAAAACACCTGTTGCAGATGCTGCTACAGAGCCAGCAAGTATATTTTTTATAACGGTTCTTCTGTTAGTGTTCGACATCAATAAATAAATTATAAGATAAAGAATAATTAAGCAGTAGCTTTTTGCTTGCGCATGTAAATAACAAGGCCAGTAAAAGCTACAATCAAAGCTAACGGAATCATCATTGTAGTATTAATAATATCGGGGCCAGCGGTTGCTTTTGCCACTGATAAAGCATTTGCCAAAGGTGTACCCGCTACGGCATTACTGTATTCTGCCAAATTTGCGCCAGCAGGTAATTTTTCAAGTAAAATGGCGTCATATCTTTCGCCCATAAAAATCATATAAACAGATACAGCAAACATACCTGCACCACCCATTAGGTTTAACCCAACAGCACCAGTATCTGGCAAGTTCTCAGCTACAAAACCCAGCATAGTAGGCCAGAAATAACAAACACCCATACCAAACACTAATGCACCAGCAAATAAGGCATTACCACTTGCATGGCTTAAAATGTATAAGCCCAAAGCCGCTAATATGGTAGAAAATAACAACACGCCCTGTGGTGAAAATTGCTTTACAACAGGCTTTGCAAAACCTCTACCCACAACCATCACCAACGTTGTTACAGTTAAAATAAGCAACGAATTATCTGTTACGTTGTGCAATAAAACGTCAATCCATTGACCTGTAAACAATTCAGTAATAGCTGTACCAAACATGCAGATAATCATGAAAAGGAACAAAGGTTTAAGCAAAGCTTTGTACATATTGGCTGTGCTTACGCCTTTTGCAACTCTCTCAGTTACAGGAAAATCAAGCTTTGAAAACAAGTAACCATAAATAGCGGTAGGTATTAACATTAAGCCAACTTGAATTTGCCAGCTTATGCCAATTTTATTAAGTAAAAAAACGATTAAAGTACCTATTACAATACCGCCAGGAAACCAAAGGTGAAAATGATTAAGTTTAGTTGTTTTATTATCGCTATAAAGACTAGCCACTAAAGGATTACAAGCTGCTTCTACGGTGCCATTTGCAATACCTATAAGCAAGGTAGAAATAAATAAACCTGTGTAGCCACTAGCAGTAATGGTTAAGATAATGCCTAGTAAATGAAAAATAAAAGCAAGAACTAGTAAGCGTTTCATACCAATAACATCTACCACTAAACCACCAATAATAACTGCTAAAGGAAAGCCCCAAAATGCAGTGGCAGCAATACTGCCTAATTCTGTTTTAGAAAGGTGCAATTCATCGCCCCAAGTACCAAGTAAACCGGCTCTAATACCGAAAGAAAGTGATGTAACTAAAAGCGCAAGACAACTGGCAACAAAAAGCTGATTCTTTTTAATCATTTGTGTAAATCGTTAGAATGTATAAAACAGGTTGGCGGTTTAAATGTAGAAATAAATTTGAACTAACAATAGCTTTTTTAGTTATTTATAATTCTTTGTTTTAATGCAAAGCTTTGCTATTTATAAACTTTTTTTTAGGCGGTTTTTTTTCAACTTTTTAGTACAAAAAAGGTAGTGCAAAATGATTAATTGTTGCTTCTATCCATACATTTACAAGTATTATTTTGTTAAAAACAAATTCAAACGATTAAGATGAAAAAAGTGTTTACCATCCTATTTGCCACTTCTATTGTAGCTAGTTTAATAGCTTGTGGTGGTTCTGAAACAAAAGACAAAGCGGTAGCTACAGCTACAACCGACATTAGCGCTGATCCAAATTATCAAAAAGGACTTGATTTAGTTGCAAAATCTGATTGCCTTACTTGTCATAAAATAAATGAGAAATCTACTGGCCCTGCTTACAACGAAGTGGCTAAAAAGTATGATGGCGCAGCCGATACAACTATTATAAGACTTGCTAGTAAAATAATTGCAGGTGGTGCTGGCTCATGGGGCACTGTACCTATGACACCACACCCTCAAGTATCGCAAGCTGATGCTGAGCAAATGGTGAAATATATTTTATTACTTAAAAATAGTTAAGTCATGTATAGTAAACTAACGATTGCAAGTTGCGCATTAGTAGTAATTTTTGGATTTACAACTGTAGCTAAAAATACTGCTAAAGGTTTTGTAAAAATATTTGATGGTAAAACTACCAAAGGCTGGCACTGCTACAATAAATCAACTGTTGGCGCTGCTTGGAAAGTTGAAGATGGGGCATTGCACTTAGATGCAGCTACCAAAGAGGGTAGAGGTAACCTAGTAAGCGACCAAGCTTATGAAAATTATCATTTAAAATACGAGTGGAAAATTTCGCCCAAAGGCAATAGTGGCTTACTGTTTAATGTAGTTGAAGATGCTAAATACAGCGAACCTTATTTCACTGGCCCAGAAATGCAAGTGCTAGATAATGATGGTCATGCTGATGGTAAAATAATAAAGCACAGAGCTGGTGATTTGTACGATTTAATATCTTGTGGTAAAGAAACTGTAAAGCCTGTGGGTGAATGGAATAAAGCAGAAATTATTTTAAACAATGGTGATTTAACTTTTATTCTTAACGGTGAAAAAGTAGTGCACACAACCATGTTTGGTGATGAATGGAAAGCCATGGTAGCTAAAAGTAAGTTTAAACAATGGGCTGATTTTGGCACAGCTAAAAAAGGTAAAATATGCCTGCAAGATCATGGTGATGATGTATGGTATAGAAATATTGAAATCAAACAACTGTAGTATTCTACACATAATTTAAAGTGCCTGTTACTATTTGGTGACAGGCATTTTTGTTTAAAAGTCATCTAGACCATAACAATAAACCGAACTGCTTGTTATCTTTATCACAAACCATTAACTATGGTTGAGCTTAGGGGGGCTAGAATAGATGATAGAAACCCAAAGTGGGTAACCTATTGCTGAACACTAAAACCCAAAAAATCCTGCACTTGTAGCTGAGGTAGAAAAAATGGGTTACAAATTGAGTTATGACAATAGAAGTAGGGATCAATTAATGCAATTTTGTGCGATTGGCAACATGGTAGTTTTTGGGGGGTAATAGTAATAACGGTGAACATTATGGTATTGGTTGGTAATTACTTGTGATAATTTGATTACCAATTTAAGACTGTCTCTACGTTATCTTCGCCAGCCATTTTATTCACTAAAATATTATGCTTTGAAACATTCACAAACTATAGGATTATTAGCAGCGTTGGTAATTATTGGTATCTGTTTTTTACCTTGGGTTACTATACCCACAAAAGATTTGGTAGTTACTGGTATGAACGCTAAAGGAACAGATTTTGGTACACCTGGTAAAGTGAACATTTTCTTTAGCATAGTCATGGCAGTATTCTTCTTTTTGCCAAAAATTTGGGCTAAGCGTACTAATGTGTTTCTAGGTGCTTTAAATTTTTCTTGGGCTGTAAGAAATTATATTTTACTAACTACTTGTATGATGGGTATTTGCCCCGAAAGACACTGGGCTTTATTGGCACTAGTAGTTTCCTCCGCTATCAGTATGTTAATGACTTTTTTTCCTAAAATTAATATAGGGGTGGTAAATTCCTAAATTTAAACTCATTTATAGACACCAAATATTTTACAATTGTATTTTTTTTATTTATGAGGATATGAGTTTTTATATGTTCGTATTTGTTATCTAGTTTGTTATAATAATAATTCCTACAATAATAAAAGCCGCACCAATAACTTGTTGAATGTTTAATTTTTCGTTAAGAAAAAAATAATTTGCCAACACTATAAAAAACAGCGATAGTAAGGTTACAAAAGTTGTGAGCGTTGTAGAAATAGGGGCTAAGCGAGGTATTTTTAAAAAACTATTATTTAAAAATATAAAACTTAATCTTGAAAAAATTGCAAAGAACATTGCTAGAATAAATTTCCAATTAAATAGCAAATTGATGAGCGCATAGTTTTTAAATAAGTTGCCCGAAATTAAATTTCTATCACCAACTAATACAATTGAAATAGCAGATGAAAAACAGTAAACCAATAACCAAAAGATTATTTCTAAAACCATAATTTCTAATTTGTCTGTTAAAATATTTTATGAATATGTATATATTTGGTTAAGCCATAATATTTATTTTCAAAACACAATGATACCAAATATTTTATAAATAACCTACATTCAACCAATTAGAAAATATTATTTCACACTTAAATAATAAAATTATTTTAAATTTAGTTTCTTTAAAATAAACAAGTTGTTTTCTTAACCGCAGAGAAGCACAAAGTGAAAAATGCAGAGTTTGCAAGGGGCTTAGCGAATTCTTTTCTAAAAAAGTTGCGTTCATTGCGGTTAAAATAATTTTAAATAACTTTAATGTTAAAGAAAATATTTAACAAAACATAGCTATAAGCTAAATAAATTATTTATTTTTATGGCCGTAATACTCTCTAATTTTTTGCATGAACATCTAAAATGACTATACATACATTCGTAATACCTGCATATAATGAGTCGCCATATTTGGAACAATGCATTCAAAACCTGCTTTCTCAAAAAGAGAAAAGTAATATAATAATAACTACTTCAACCCCTAACAATCATATAATAGCATTGGCCGATAAATATCAGCTCAAATGTTATATTAATGACAGTGGTGAGAAAGGGATTGCTGCCGACTGGAATTTTGCTTTGTCAAAATCTTCTACAATACTAACTACCATTGCACATCAAGATGATGTTTATCTATCCAACTTTAGTCAGGAAATTGTTAATACATTTAACTCTAAAGCTAAGGATTGGCTGATTGCATTTACAGATTATAAAGATTTGATTGGAACTGAACCAAGAAATATTTCTCTTAACCATATTGTTAAAAAAATATTACTATTTCCATTTTTGTTTAAAAAAAATATTCATTCGCGTTTCGTAAAAAAAATGATACTAGCATTTGGAGATCCAATTGGATGCCCAACTGTTACATACAATTCGTCAGCATTAAAGAATTTTTCATTTTCTAATGATTATGCCTGTGTACTTGATTGGTTTGCATGGTATGAACTTGCTTCACGAAAAGGTGCTTTCTATTTCATTAATCAATCTCTAATGCTCCATAGAATTCATGTGGCATCAGAAACCAGTAACCTTATCAATAATGGAAAGCGAAAACAAGAAGAAACTAAACTTTTTCGAACTATTTGGGGTAAATATTTCGCCCAAATAGTTATTCCAATTTATTTAATTGGCCATAAACAAAATAAGGTATAGGTCTAAATATCTATTTCAAGAATATTACCACCTGCAATCAATGGAAATAAAATCTCAACTCCATTTACCAATTTCTCAGAGCCATTTACAAAAACTTTCTTCAACCCTTTAGATCGCATAATCATTTCTGTAAATTTTACATGATAAGGAATTACTTCCCATTTAGAAAAGCCTGCAAGTTTACAAAGCGTGTTTAATGTTTTATAAGAATACACCTGCAAATGGTCTATATGACAAGATTCTCTCTTAAACAGAGCTAATATAATATTAGAAAATGATGTGGTGTTTGGCGTAGAGCATATCATTTTTTTGCCTGAGTATAATTGTTTTATATGCTTAAAAAAATCCAGTGTATTTGGTAAATGTTCTATTAATTCACCGGCAACTATTACATCAAATTCAGTGTTGCCAAAATTTATTTGATGTAAATTGTATATGTCGCCTTTTAATATTTTTTCTCTATCAGAGTAGATAATACCTTTTTCAGGTAATTGAGCCGAATTGTCTATTCCATAATGCAATTTTGCAACTTTTGAAATTTCTGTAAATAAGTATTTTCCAGTGTTTTCTTTAATTAAAGCTGTTTCATCATAGCAACCAAGGTCCAAAACGTTTTTGCCGTCACACATTTTTACTATATAACCTACTCTTTCAACAGGGCGGGGCAATAATAATTTTTCTCCAACCGAATAGTTTAGTTCCATTGTTTGTTACCATTTTTAGGGCCTAAAAGATTGAATGATTTTTTCGAAAATAGTAATAAATGCTTCAATGCAATTTGGCAGTTAAATGTTTAGATTATTTGTTTTTAAGATGGCTTTTTGCCCACTCTAAATTGCCTTTTGCTAGAGGCAAATTCGGATTAATTTGCAATGCTTTTGCACATGCTTCTATTCCTTTTTCCCATTGCCCTAATTGGTTGTAAGAAGCACCAATATTATTATAAGCCTCCACCATATTAGGCTTAATTTTTAGTGCCTCATTGCAAGCATCAATGCATTTTAAATACTCCTTCTTGTTATAATAATTGAGACTTATATTTATATAATCTTCTGCTGATAATTTTTTTGTTTCTGCCGAAGTAGTTGTTATGAACAAGTTTTGTTTTCGTTTCCCCGACTCTAGAAAAACTAATGCGTTTTTATCGTCTGAAATTATTGAAAGGTATCTTTTAGCCGTTTCTGTTAATTTATTCCATTGTTCTGTTTGTAAATAAACAACCATTAAGTTATTCAATGCCATAGTTGAATAAGGATCAATGTTTAATGCTTTTTCAGAAATAGCAATTGCTTCATCATATTTATTGTTTTGAATAAGAAACTTTGCATAAAAAGTATAACAATCCACATAAGTAGATCCGTAAAATATTGCTTTCTTAAAATAAATATCCGCATCTGTAGGGTTGCCCATTGCACTTTTTAGAATGCCTAAATTAATAAATAAACTATGATAATAGGGTGTATAGATTAAAGCCTTTTCAAAGTAATTACTTGCAACTGCATAATTACCTTTTTCCATTTGTGTTAACCCATAATTCATCAAACCTCTTCCATTCATAGGGCTTTTAATTGTTACATCATACCAGAGAGATTCTTCAGTTTTCCAAACTTTATTTCTTTGATAAACCCCAAATGCATTTAGTAAAAAAGCAACACACACAATCAATAATATAAAAACTTTTGTATTTTTTGATTGCGGTTCTTTATTGCTCATTTTCTGTATCTGTAACAGAACAAAAGAAGTAAACGCAAAAGTTAATCCAACAAAAGCAAAATACATTCTATGGTCGTTTGTAACTTCTGAAAAAGGCACGAACGATGTTGGTAGTAACGAAGCCATAAACCAAATCAATCCAAAGGCAATAGGTGTTGTTTCTTTTTTTGCTGAAGTTTTTATTACAGTAGTAACAAGGATAAAAACAAATGTCAACCCAATTATAATTCGTTCATCAAAAGGATTTGTGATTACGCACCAGTCAGAATCGGCACTTAAATTTCCCGGAATAAAAAATAGTACAAAATATCTTAACCAAACATACGATTGCGTTAAAATATAATAGCCCGCTGGGTTAGATATGCCTTCAATGGCTTTTATTTTAGAAAGAGTGTAAAGTTGAAATGAAGCAATGATTAAAACTGCGGGTAAAAGCTTCACAATAACATTTCCTACTTGTTTGATATTTTTCTTTTTAAAAATATCTACTATGGACAACTGCGCTTCAAAAAACAATAAGTAGAAAAACAATAGTATTATTAATACTGGTACAGTTTCTTTTGCAAATACCCCAATTGCAGCAGGTAAAAGATATAATAAGTATTTTCTTTTATTAGGAAAGCTAATAAATATTAATAACGATAGAGTAATTAAAAAAGTAGAAAGTACATCTGATCTTGAAATAATATAATTTAATGTCTCGGCATTAGCTGTATGTAATGCAAACCAACCAGCACCTAAAACAGCCGAAATTAATACATACGTCTCATCGGATAGTGATTTTTTTAATAATTTTTTATATACTATAAATAGTATAAACACCAAGAGTATATGCCAAAGGAATGTGGATAATTGGAAATAAAAAGGGGTTAAGCCTTTACCTAAAAAATAATCAATGGCCAATGTAGTAGTTACTAAAGGTCGCATACCCCAATGTGCTGGCGAAGCACTGAACATTTTTGGGTTTCTATAAAATTCGGGAATGTTTTTTAGGGCTCTAATATGCACATTATTAACAATTGTATGCATATCGTCAAAATGGAAGCCATTATTAAAATGATTGGAATAGCTTATGAGTAATAGTACAAATAAAACTAACGCTACTATAATTGCATTTCGTACAGTTCGCTTCATTTTATTTAAAAATTTATTTTGTTATTATTACTTGTATCTATTGCATTTTTTAATAAAGCAACTTCTTGTGTAAGCTTGGTAATGTTTTTTTGCATTTTAGAACTTACCTGACTTAAATGGAGTAAATAAACCATAATTAGAAAAATAAAAACAGTAAATACTAAATTTGGTGGTTCTATTACTCCAAATAGCTTTGAAAAATAAGCAAGCCCATCTCGCCAAAACGAAAATATGGCCATGAATAACGTTATTATTATCCATACTACTGCATATTCTTCACGGAGCTTTCCTTTAATAATCAACCAACTTATATAGCCTATAAAAAATAAGTTGATGATGATAGTGATAATTTGTATGCGAGCCATAGAATCTATTTTCGTATGTAAGAAAAAAACATTGCAATGCTAACTTTAATAATGTAATACAATTGCAAAAACCATCTAATAGACGATTGCCCTCCTTGCCGTTCTCGCATAATTACAGGAGTTTCCTGTATTATCAATCCTTGTTTTGCGAAAATAACAATTGATTCTGGTTCTGGAAATTCATCGGGATAATTGAATGCTGCAAATGAAAATGCTTTTCTATTCAATAATCTGAATCCTGATGTACTGTCAAGAATGCTTAAACCAGTAAATATTTTATTAATGATAAAAAAATATGAAATACCTACTCTTCTTAAAAAAGAGGATTGAAAACCTTGTTTATGTATAAATCTTGAACCAATTACAATATCAGGTTTATACTTTTCGGCAGTGTCAAATAATTTCTTTATTTCTTGTGGATTGTGCTGCCCATCACCGTCTAACTGTATAGCAAAGTCATAATGATTAAAATGTGCGTATAAAAAACCAGCTTGCATTGCACCACCTATTCCAAGATTTACTGGTAGATTAAGCGTATTAATTTCCAATGCTTTTGCTACTTGAAATGTATTGTCAGTAGAACAATCATTTACAACCAAAATATTTAAATTTGGGACTTCCTTTTGAACAAGTTTAACCTCAGCAATTAAATTGGGAAGCGCCTCCTCTTCATTAAAACATGGTATAATAACTAAGGTTTTCAAACGATTCATAGCTATTTTAGTTGACGGCAAAATAAATAAAAAGTTATTTGCCAACTATTTTTAGTTGTTCTACATCAAGAATTTTAAATTAAGTTTTGAGAAATTAACTTGCAAAAACTCTATGTACCCATCTTTTTGCCATGTGGCCTAAATGGCTTACACAAACTTATGTTATCAATATTTTTTTTAAATTTG
Source organism: Parasediminibacterium sp. HNIBRBA5674 (assembly GCF_056745525.1). Lineage (NCBI taxonomy): Bacteria > Pseudomonadati > Bacteroidota > Chitinophagia > Chitinophagales > Chitinophagaceae > Parasediminibacterium > Parasediminibacterium sp. HNIBRBA5674. The sequence continues at coordinate 54,497 of NZ_JBQWIE010000009.1, forward strand.
TTTAACTATTCTTGGAAATTTCACATTTTATTTGCACTTTTATTTTTTAATCCTATTTTGATGCCAAAACTACTCTTAACCCTAGCAATAATAATTGCCTTCCTATCTACAGGAATAAATGCAGCCTCTCAATCTTTATCACGTACCGTTCAATGTTCATCAGGCGAAACCTTACAAAAAGGTGATTTAAGCATTACTTACGTATTGGGCGAAGCGGTTGGTGAGCTTTTATCAAGCTCAGATAATAGTAGATACCTTACAACTGGTTTTACACAACCCGATATTGAACTAAAAGAAGTTTTAAACAGAGATATTAGCAAATCGCTTACAATATTTCCCAACCCTACCACTAATGGTTTTGTAAAGCTAGCATTTAATAATGTAGCTAATGGAACTTATAATATAGATATTATTGATGCTATTGGCAGAGTTCTGCAAACTAAAACAGTAGTATACGCCAATTTTAATTTTTTATACGTTGATTTTAATATTTCTTCTTATGCTCAAGGAACTTATTTTTTAAGGGTAAGAAGTGATAATAATTTTAAAGGTTCAGTTAAACTTATAAAACAATAAATAATAAATACACGCAATAACTTTTTAGACCATAACTATAATGTAATGAAAAAAACAATCCTACTTCTATTAGTAACCCTTTTTATCAGTAGTGCGGTTCTTGCTCAACCTCAAGCATTTAAATATCAAGCGGTAGCAAGAGGTGTAAATGGTGCACTACTAGTTAATACATCATTTAATGTTAGAGTATCTATACTTATGGGTAGTGCAAATGGAACGGTTGAATACCAAGAAACTCAGTCAGTAGCAACCAACCAATATGGATTGTTTACGCTAGATATCGGTTCTGGCACACCAACAATAGGAACATTCTCTGCTATCACGTGGAGCAGTTCCACTCAGAAATACATACAAACAGAAATAGATTTAGGTGCAGGCTATATTAATTTGGGGGCTAGTAAATTATTAAGCGTGCCGTATGCTTTGTACTCATTAAATCCAGGCCCTAAAGGTGCAACTGGCGCTACAGGTGCAACAGGTCTACAAGGCATTCAAGGTTTGGCTGGCGTAACTGGTGCAACAGGTGCCACAGGTTTACAAGGCATTCAAGGTTTGGCTGGTGCAACTGGTGCCACAGGTTTACAAGGCATTCAAGGTTTAGCTGGCGTAACTGGCGCTACAGGTGCAACTGGTCTACAAGGTATTCAAGGTTTGGCTGGCGTAACTGGCGCTACTGGTGCGACAGGCTTACAAGGTATTCAAGGTTTGGCTGGTGCAACTGGCGCTACAGGTGCAACAGGTTTACAAGGCATTCAAGGTTTGGCTGGCGCTACAGGTGCAACTGGTCTACAAGGCATTCAAGGTTTGGCTGGTGCAACTGGTGCCACAGGTTTACAAGGCATTCAAGGTTTGGCTGGTGCAACTGGTGCTACAGGTGCAACTGGCTTACAAGGCATTCAAGGTTTAGCTGGCGTAACTGGCGCTACAGGTGCGACAGGCTTACAAGGTATTCAAGGTTTGGCTGGTGCAACTGGCGCTACAGGTGCAACAGGTTTACAAGGCATTCAAGGTTTGGCTGGCGCTACAGGTGCAACTGGTCTACAAGGCATTCAAGGTTTGGCTGGTGCAACTGGTGCCACAGGTTTACAAGGCATTCAAGGTTTGGCTGGTGCAACTGGTGCTACAGGTGCAACAGGTTTACAAGGCATTCAAGGTTTGGCTGGTGCAACTGGCGCTACAGGTGCAACAGGTCTACAAGGCATTCAAGGTTTGGCTGGCGTAACTGGTGCAACAGGTGCCACAGGTTTACAAGGCATTCAAGGTTTGGCTGGTGCAACTGGCGCTACAGGTGCAACAGGTCTACAAGGCATTCAAGGTTTGGCTGGCGTAACTGGTGCAACAGGTGCCACAGGTTTACAAGGCATTCAAGGTTTGGCTGGTGCAACTGGCGCTACAGGTGCGACAGGCTTACAAGGTATTCAAGGTTTGGCTGGTGCAACTGGTGCTACAGGCAATGGCGTTCCTGCCATATCAGGTGCTACCACAGGTAAATATTTAACTAACGATGGTACTATAACAAGCTGGGCTACTGTAATTGGTGGTAGTGGTGGTACTACTGGTGCTACAGGTGCAACAGGCTTACAAGGGATTCAAGGTTTAGCTGGTGCTACTGGTGCTACTGGTGCAACTGGCTTACAAGGTTTAGCTGGTGTAACTGGTGCTACTGGTGCAACAGGCCTACAAGGTTTAGCTGGTGCTACTGGTGCTACTGGTGCAACAGGCCTACAAGGTTTGGCTGGTGTAACAGGTGCTACTGGTGCAACAGGCTTACAGGGTTTAGCTGGCGTAACTGGTGCTACTGGTGCTGGCTTTACAAATGGTACGGCCGCTGGTCAGGTGTATTTAACAGGATCTACACCGTTTGCCCCACAAAGCCCTCAAACAGTAACGGGTGATATAACAATATCTTCAACAGCTGTAACAACACTTGCTACGTCAGTAGCAGCAGGTAATCGTATGGTAACCGCATTGGGCAATGCTACTATGGGTACAATACCTGCGGCACGACTAGGTACCAGCTCTGGTAGTGCCACTACTTATTTGGATGGTACAGGTGCATTTAGTACACCTAGCGGTGGCGGCGGTGGTAGTGCAAGTTACACAGTAACAAATACAAGTCAAACCTTACCTAATGCCAGTGGGAATTACTTAATTACTGCTAATAATATTACGTTAACATTACCTACTTCTCCCTCACCAGGCATTGTTATTAGAATTGCTTCTCCTACAAGTAGCACGGGTAATAAGATTACCAATAGTGCAAGTGGTCCTATTAATTATCAACAGGGTGGTACAGCTTTCGCTGCGTCGGCTAATTATCCACTTAATAGTACCAACGGATTTATGAGTGCATTAATATGGACAGGGGCTGAATGGATAGTATTCTAATTTAAGCCGAGCTTCGGGATGTTCCGTAAGGTATCTCGAAGTACAGCTATGTGGGCATTTGTAATGCCATAAAATGTCTCTTATTATTTAATTATAAAAAAACAGACAATTATGACAGAACCGTATGTAGGTCAAATTTCCATGGTGGCATTTAATTATGCACCCGTAAATTGGGCATTGTGTAATGGTCAATTGTTACCAGTAAGCCAATACCAGGCTTTATTCTCGGTATTAGGTACCACTTATGGTGGTGATGGTGTACACAACTTTGCTGTGCCAGATTTAAGGGGCCGGTTGCCTATACATCCAGGGCAGGGTACAGGTTTGAAAAACAATTATGAATTGGGTGTAACAGCTGGTACCGAAACTAATACCCTAACTGTACCTAACCTGCCGTCACACAACCACACTGCAAAATTTACTGGCTTTCAAAGCCCAATTAGTGGTCAAACAGGCCCATTGCCCAATATTTCAGCGGGTGGCGTATTGCAAACTACCACTGCAATGGGTACAACTAGTACACCCGGCGTTAATATTGGTCCGGCACAAATTCCCCAAATTCCATTTAATGCTGGTCAGGGCGGTCCTAAATCAGTATTGGCCTATGGCCCACAAGATGGTACTGCCAAATTGAACGTTAATGTTACTGCTGTTTATCAAGGCAATGGTACTGCTATATTAGCTGGTACAAGTATTGCGGCGGGCTCGGTTGAAGTTGGCAATACGGGGAGCAATATACCTGTACCAAATATTCAACCAGTATTGGGCATCAACTTTGTAATAGCATTGTACGGTAATTACCCACCACATCCTTAATTTGCGTATTCTCAATTTATTTAGTAGAATCCTGCTAGTAGGTAAGCTAGTTTTTTAGTACTTCAGGTATTGTTCTTTTAGCATCCCGAAGAGCCAATGTTTAGCCTTTAGAAGGTAATACACATTTCTTACTTTATAACCATAAAACATACAATTATGACAGAACCGTTTATAGGTGAAATTTCTATGGTTGCATCTGATTATGCACCAGATGGTTGGGCATTGTGCAACGGGCAATTATTGTCTATTGGCGACAACCAAGCATTGTATGCCTTATTGGGTACAATCTATGGTGGTGATGGCAGAACGACTTTTGGCGTGCCCGATTTAAGAGGTAGGTTGCCCATACAGGTTGGGCAAGGGTCTAATTTGCAAAATACCTATACACTGGGCAAACCCACAGGTGCAGAAACCAATACCCTAGCCGTGCCAAACCTACCATTTCACAACCATGCTGCAACATTTACAGGTAAGCAAACCATACTTGAAGGTAATACTGCACCATTGCCCCCAATTATAGCACAGGGCGTAATGCTAACCACTACGGCTATGGGTACTACTAGCACACCAGGTGTTAATATTGGCCTAGCACAAGTTCCACCAATATCTAGTGGATCTGTATCTAAACCTGTATTGGCTTATGGCCCACAAGATGGTACTGCTAAAATGAGTGTAAATGTTACCGCTGAATACATTGGCCCACCTACTGTACCACTAAATGGTAGTAGTACAGCAGCAGGTATGGTTACGGTAAATAATACGGGTAGTAATTCACCAGTACCACCAATACCAAATATTCAACCCGTATTGGGTATCAACTTTGTAATAGCAACAGTAGGTACTTGGCCAGATCATCCTTAGTAGAAGAAGTTAATAGTGAGTCATGAAGCTATTTAAACTACCTGTTTAACAATGCAGATTGCCTGCCGCGCACGCAATAGTGAGAAACTGTTTAGACAAAATTTTTTGTAATGAACTGCCTTACAGCCTTTGTAAATCAGTTTCTTTTACACACCTAGACTTAGCTATGTATGAAAATAGGCATTATAACTAATAGCGATGCTAGCCTGCCGTTACTGTCTTTTTTAATATCTCAGCAAGTTGTACCCATGGTGTATATTGGCAAAAGCCCCAATGCCAGTAGTCTAGCCCAAGTATCAAATTTTTGCCATTCCCACCAAATATCAGCTAACATAGAAATTGATATTACTAACCTGTACTATTGGCTACAGCAAATAAATGCTGATATTGTTTTTATATTAGGCTACAGTAATAAAGTAAACCTTAGCAATATTAAGCCCTTACCCTTGGGCATTTACAATATTCATTTTGGTAAATTGCCACAGTTTAGAGGGCCAGCACCATTGTTTTGGCAATTAAAAAGCGGTAGCCCCACGATTGGCATCACCATACACCACTTGACCAATAAACTAGATGCAGGTGCAATAGTTTGGCAAGCAGAAATACCCAACCAACCACACATAAATTATACCTATGCCCAGCAAATGCTCAGCAACCTTACTGTTACTGGGGTGCATGGCATACTCAGTAGCTTATTACAAGGCAAGCCGCTACATGCAGTTGAACAAAATGCCGCCGAGGCTAGCTACCAAGCATCACCTACTTTAGAAGATGTAAGCATTAATTGGCAAAGCATGACAGCTTTACAAATTTGCCATTTGATAAAAGCCTGCAACGCTTGGTATATTGGTGCGGCTACTAATTATAACCATTGGAATGTAAGGTTTTTAGATGCGTTTATAGAAAGTGTAAATATTATCCCGCAAACGCAAAGCGGTACTATCTTAAACATTGGTGAATATATGTCCATTGCCTGTAACAATGGCGAGATATTGCAAATAAATTATTTGAACGTAAATGGCGTGTATATTGCTGCCCGCTATGCTAATCAATTTGGTTTTGTAGTGGGGGAGATTTTTGGGTAATAATAAAATTTTTATTTCCAGATGCCTCAGAGGATTCCTACTTGTTTTGCTGGTGTAGTTTTGCCCACGAGCCTTAGGACTTGTAAATCCTTAGCTATTAGTAAGTGGTTGAATTTCTCGAAAAGCGAGGTTTATTTTTTATAAAGAAACAGCCCTTCTAAAAAAAAGAAAGGCTGCTTATAAATTTTTGTTGATTAAGCTGGTGTAGTGGTGTATGTTCCATCTACTGTAAGTGGTGCGTCTAAGCCAAGACCTTCTATGGGGCCACCAACTGTTGCTAGTAATACATCATTATTATCGTACAATTGTACCAAAATGCCGCCTTCTTCGTAAGCTAAAGCAGTAACTCTTGCATAGCCACTAGATGGCACTTGGTTTAACGGTACATACAAGGTAGATACAGCTACAGGGCAGTCACCAAATATGGCACTTAATGCCCAGTCGCTACCTGAAAAGGATAAGGTAGAACCATCTGTAAAAATAGAGGTAGTATCTACCCACTGGTAAACGGCAACACCTAATAAATCAATCGTACCAGCACCTACCAATACATCATCTTGGGTAGTGGTTAAAAATGCTTTATGCCCATCCACTATTTTTTGGATAGATTGCATGTACTTTTTTTTGTTCTTTTTAGCTTTTGCTAATGCAGTTTCCACTTGCTGTGGAGTTAAGGTTTGGGTAATCATTTTAAATGGATTTTGAATGAGTCTCAAAGTTAAATAAATACCCTGGTTTTTACAAAAATGTGAATAAGCAGGTATTTATTTTACGCTCACTAAACAGATTATTTATCATCATAAAACAGATTTTTTTGCCTTCGCAAATACTACTTTTTCAGCCATTTTTAACAATTAAATAATGTGATTAACGCAATAAAAGATAGGTTATTACAACAATCGTAGCTTTAAACGGTTGGTGGTGAGCATCCAAATGGTAATTAACTAGTCATTTATAATGCCATATTAGTCTATATTTTTAAAATCAGCAACCTTACAGTAATTAATTACGAGAGAAACTAGCTTTGTGATAATTTTTTAGCTGACTTTTTTTTACCACATTTTTGTGATATTTTTTTTGTGGTAAATAATTTGCCACATTTTTTTTACCACAGTTTTGTGGTAATTTTACTATTACAAGAGATTTTACCACAAAAAATGATTTGGCTTATAGTAAAACGGTGCAATCTCATCAGCAAGAAACTACTTCGGAAGATTCTGATAGGTAACGGCTGTAATAACAGCAAATAATGCCGAACTTGCTGTTTAGATATTTGTGTTGCAGCTTTGCCTGATGGCAAAACTAAAATGAGAGTATTTGTACAAAGAAAAAAAATAAATTTGCGTAAATCTTTATTAACTAAACTTTTACGAGAAACAGGCCTACGTGCTTTGCTAGACAAGAGCGTACACACTGGCTTGTATTGATTTACAGGCGGGCAGATGTGTTATTAGCCGCTGGAGCGGCCCCCCTAAAGTCGCTTTGTAAGTACTCTTTCGAACTTCTTGAGAATTTAAACAAAACCCACCAGCAACGGTGAGTTTTGTAATTTTAAGTATTTGCATTACGCTAAATCTTCTACTCGTAGTTGTGTGTAGTCTTTTACAAAGCAAATTATATTGGTGTATTGGCTAAATTCTTCTGCTTCGTGCATAGTAGTAAGTACTACACATTGCATACCTGCGTTCTGAGCAGCTTCTACACCTTTTGGGGCGTCTTCAAATACAATACAATTTTCAGGAGCTACCCCCATTAAGCTTGCGGCTTTAGTGAATGTTTCAGGATGTGGTTTACTTATTGCAACATCATCTGCACTTACAATGGCTTTAAAATATTTGCGTAACCGCAAATTGTCAAGCACGAAATTAATATTAAAAGGAATAGCTGCTGAACCAATGGACATAAGTATTTCTGCATTATAAGCAGCTTCAAGAAAAGATTGTAAGCCTTCAATTAATGCCAATTTTGGTAAGTAAGTTGCTTGGTAACGTTTTTCTTTTTCGATGCTCCAGAAATCCATTTCTTCTTTGGTAAATTTTCCTTTACCAAAAACCCGTTCAAGTAACTCACTATTTTTCCCATACATTTCTCTACTTACTTCTTCAAACGTAAGTGTTGCGCCTAAATCGTCTGTTAAAATATTGTACCAGCCTTTTGCATGATAAGCCATATCGTCTATCATAGTGCCGTTCATATCGAAAATAAATGCCTTGTTGATTGTTGCCATTGCTTGCTTGTTTGTGTTTGATTACCGCGAAACTAGGCGGCTTTTATAATATTTATTAAAAAGAGGTCTACTACATAAAAAAGCTACTTTGGCAAATTGACCAAAGTAGCTTTTTGTTAGAATTTATTAAACGCGATTACCAAAATTTAATGTAAAGTGCGCTTAATAAGATTAGCGTAATGATAATTAATACCAATGTATTGTTACTAATTTTAAACATTGCTTTATCAATCTCAAATGCTTTTGGATTAACCTTAGGCCCAGCCATACTTATTGCAACCATGGTAACTACTGTAAAGAAGAAAGACCAACCCATGTTTATTAAGAATGGAATCTCATAAACACCATCTTTGTTTAAATAAGCAGTGTATAAGAAATTCTCTTTTCCTAGTAGGTTTACAGCATAACTATTAAAGAATATTGCTAATACAAAACCTAAAATTAAACCCACTAGTGCAGCAGATGCAGTGGTGCGTTTCCAGAAAAAACCTAAAATAAACATTGCAAATACACCAGGGCTAATAAAGCCTGTATATTTTTGGATAAATGTGAAACCACCTTCACCACCAATACCTAAAATATCTTTCCATGTAAATAGAATAGCTATTATCATTGACACAATAATGGTTAAACGACCTGTCCAAACCATTTTCTTTTCGTCAGCCTCTTTATTTAAGTACTTTTTGTAAATATCTAAAGTGAAGATTGTAGAGATACTGTTTGCTTTACCAGCTAATGATGCTACTATTGCTGCGGTAAGGGCTGCGATGGCTAAGCCTTTTAAGCCAGCTGGTAAAAAGGCTAGGATAGCTGAATATGCACCATCTTTACTACCAGAGAAATTCTCTAACTGACCATTACTGTGTAACACATAAGCAGCAATACCTGGTAACATAACGATAATAGGCATAAACAATTTAATAAAACCAGCGAAAAGGATGCCTTTTCGTGCAGTTTCTAGCTTAGCACCTAAAGCACGTTGTGTGATGTATTGGTTACAGCCCCAATAGTTTAAATTAACAATCCATTGACCCGCGAAATACATAGCAATACCAGGCAATACTAAGAATTTGTCTCTAGCAAGTTGACCAGCAGCACTCATATCAGTATTATTAGGTTTAGGTAACATCATTTTAAAATGATCTGGGGCTTGGCTCATTAGTGTATTAAAACCTGCAATGGCACTACCTGAAGCAACATGGTTAATACGTTGATCTACAATTAGTAACGCCATGTATACGGTAGCAAAACCACCAATAATTAGTACTGCAACTTGAATAACATCGGTAAAACCAATAACTTTCATACCACCAAGACTAATAAGTAATGCCATAACCATCAATACAATCATTACAACATGCAAGTAGCCACCACCTAATAAACCATCAATTGCAAACGCACCTAAATAAAGAATAGATGTGAAGTTTACAAAAATGTATAGGAATAGCCAAAACACTGCCATAATTAACGCTACTGAATCATTATACCTCGTTTTTAAAAACTGAGGCATTGTATAAATCTTATTCTTAAGGTAAATTGGAATAAACCATACAGCAATAATAATTAGGGCAATTGCAGCAATCCATTCGTAAGCCGCAACAGCTGTGCCTACAAAAAAACCTTCACCACTCATGCCAATGAACTGTTCTGCTGAAATATTTGAAGCAATTAAAGATGCACCAATTGCCCACCATGTTAATGAACCTTCTGCAAGAAAGTAGTCATGCGATGCAGATCCACTAGATTCTTGTTTACGTTTGTATACCCAATATCCATAACCTGTAACAATTATAAAATAGAAGATAAACACAAAATAGTCAAGGCTTTGTAATGTTTTCATTTTGGCTAAAGTTGAGGTTAGTTTTAAATTCTGAAGCTAATTTTTGAGCGATAAATGTATGAGATTATCTTTCAAAAATGCAAATGATTGCCTAATTAATTGCGATTCTTCACAAGTTGACTATTTCTAAATTGTTATCTAGCTTTTATTTAATTGATAATACACCTCATTCCATCTCAACTCATTACGAATACTTTGTGTGGTAGACGTAGCATTGATGTTAATGAATTCAATACCAGCAATATCTGCAAAGTCTTGCAAATGTTCGGCTGTAAGGTTTTGGCTATAGCCTGTATGGTGTGCACCACCTGCATAAATCCAGCTAGCGCAAGCTTGTTTCATGTCAGGTAAAGGCTGCCATAATACTCTAGCCACAGGCAATTTAGGTAATGCTTCTTCAGCTTCTACAGCAACTACCTCATTAATTAATAGTCTAAAACGGTTGCCCATATCTATTAATGAAGCATTTAAAGCTGCACCACCAGCTACATTAAATACCAAACGCACAGGATCGGCTTTACCACCTATACCTAGCGGATGAATTTCACAATTAGGTTTATCCTTAGCAATAGAACTACAAATTTCAAGCATATGAGAACCTAAAACCTTTGAATTATTTGGCTGAAAATGGTAGGTATAATCTTCCATAAAACTATTACCACCTGGTAAACCTTGGCCCATAACTTTCATTGCTCTTACCAAAGCTGCGGTTTTCCAATCACCTTCACCAGCAAAGCCATAGCCTTTGGCCATTAATCTTTGTACTGGCAAACCTGGCAATTGAGCCATACCATGCAAATCCTCAAACGTATCTGTAAAGCCTTTATAGTTACCATCTTCTAAAAACTTAGTCATACCAGCCTCTATACGAGCCGTTTCTATTAATGATACACGTTGTGCACCACCTTCTAATAATGCAGGAACAAGATTGTATTCAGCTTCGTATTCTTTTACATAAGCAGCAATTGTAGCGTCATCTATTGAGTTGATTACTGCTACTAAATCACCAATACCGTGTGTATTTACTGAGAAACCAAATTTCATTTCAGCCTCAACTTTGTCGCCATCAGTTACAGCTACATAGCGCATATTGTCGCCAAAGCGCACAAATCTTGCGCCTTGCATATCGTGCCAAGCACCTGCTGCACGCATCCAAGCGTTAATGCGATCAAGCACTTCGGTATCTTGCCAATGGCCAACAACCACTTTGCGGTTAATGCGCATACGGCTCATCATAAAACCAAATTCTCTATCACCATGTGCAGATTGATTTAGATTCATAAAATCCATATCAATGCTAGACCAAGGAATATCTCTATTGAATTGTGTGTGCAAATGCAACATTGGTTTTTGCAAAGCCTTCAAGCCATTAATCCACATTTTTGCAGGCGAAAAAGTGTGCATCCACGAAATAATACCTGCACAATTAGCCGTAGAATTGGCATCTCTACATACCGCATAAATTTCTTCAGGTGACTTTACAGTAGGCTTGTAAACGATTTTAATAGGCAATGCATTGGTTTCGTTAATGCCAGTTACAATTTGTTGAGAATGTTCTGCAACTTTTTTCAAAGTTTCTTCGCCATATAAGTCTTGGCTACCAGTAACAAACCAAATTTCTAAATTTTGAAAGGTATTCATTAGTGTTATTTTTATAATTTGTTTATCGTCTTTAGTTTTTCAATCTAGCATCGTTGCAAGTTTATATTGAGCTTGCGAAATACCCACTTGTACGAGTTGATACTTTATTAAGCTTTGTCTGAACTTGGATTTGTTAGATTTCATGATTGTCTTGATGAATCACTCTAATCAAATTGATCCTACTAAATCAAGGTTCAGACTACTACTGCCCATAATAACTATCAGGCCCATGCTTGCGTTCAAAATGCTTTTTAATCAATGCATCTTTCAATCTTGGTGCGGCAGGATTTATTTGTTCTGTCAGTAATGCCATCTTAGCCACTTGTTCTAAAACTGCACTATTATGTACCGCTTTATCTGCATTTTTACCCCAAGTAAATGGCGCATGATTACCAACCAACACCATTTCTACTTCTTTATAATCCAAACCCTTTTCTTTAAAGCAGTTCATTATCTGAAAGCCTGTCTCATACTCATAATTACCTTTAATCATCTCATCGCTCATTGGCGCAGCACAAGGAATATTTACTGTATTGTAATCAGCATGTGTGGTGCCAAAAATCGGTATATCTCTTTGGCTTTGCGCCCAAGCAGTTGCATAGGTAGAATGTGTGTGTACAATACCACCAATTTCTTCCCAATGCTTGTACAAAACAGCATGGGTTAAAGTATCAGATGATGGACGCAATTTTCCTTCAATGGTTTTGCCATCAAAGTCAACAATTACCATATCTGCAGGGCTTAATTTCTCATAAGCAACACCACTTGGTTTAATAGCAAAAACGCCTAGGTTTCTATCAGCAGCACTAACATTACCAAACGTAAATAATACCAAATCCAATTTTGGCAACTGCATGTTGGCTTCGTAAGCCTCTTGTTGTATGTGTTCGTATTTGTTCATTTGTCTGAACGGGGATTTTATAAGATTGTAAAGATTTGTGAGATTATCTGTAAATGCTTTTTGTAGAAGTTTTGGCAAATGAAATTCTAATCATTTTAATCCCAATCATCCTACAAAATCATGGTTTAGACAAATGCCTCTGACGCTTTTCCTAGTGCTGTATATTTCTCATATCGTTTTTCATATAAAGCTGTTTTTGCAGGATTTGGCTCGTAGTAAGCATCAAACCCTTGACCCATAGCTGCCATAGCATCTTCAACTTTATTATAAATGCCAGCAACAGTGGCTGCAAACATCGCAGCACCTGCAGCACAGGTTTGTTCGCTTTTATGAATACGAATTGGCATTTTCATTACATCACTCATCATTTGCATAATAAATGGTGATTTTTTAGCCACACCACCTAAACCAATTAAGCCCTTTACAGGTACACCTTCTTCTGCAATTCTGTCTACAATTTTCTTCGCACCAAAACATGTTGCTTCTACCAATGCTCTAAAAATATAAGGTGCATCGCTACCAAGATGTAAGCCAGTAATTGTTGCTTTTAAAGATTGATTCGCATCAGGTGTACGTCTACCATTTAACCAATCAACAGCTAGCAAATCATTTTCTGTCCAATCAAGTTTTTCTGCTTCTTTGGTTAATGTGGGAATGATATTATCAAGTGCTTCATTAATTAATTGCTCTTTAGTAGCGTCATCAATTAGTGTACTATTTGCCAAAATATTTTTTAAAGGCCAAGCCAATGTATTGCGCCACCAAGCGTAAGTATCACCAAAGGCAGATTGACCAGCTTCTAGACCAATCATGCCTGGAATAATAGAGCCATCAACTTGGCCACAAATACCTTTTACCAATTTATCCTGCATATCTGCAACAGGTGCTACCAACATATCGCAGGTAGAAGTACCCATAACTTTACTTAAATAGTACGGTTCAATTTGCCCACCAACTGCACCCATGTGACAGTCAAATGCACCAATGCCAATGGTTACATCACTTGGCAATCCAAGTCTGCTTGCCCATTCTGTGCTAATTGTACCTGCTGCTTGGTCAGATGTATAAGTTTTATTAAAAAGTCTACTCGTAAAGCCATCTAACAATGGATCTAATGATGCAAAAAAATCATTAGGTGGTAAGCCGCCAAAACTATCATTCCATAATGCTTTATGGCCTGCTGCACAAACACCAATTCTTATATCTTTCACATCGCTACCACCGGTTAATAAAAAAGGTATCCAATCGCAATGTTCAACCCAAGAGTAGCAAGCTTTACGTACGTTTTCATCAATACGTAAGGTTCTTAATAGTTTAGCCCAAAACCATTCGCTGCTGTAAATACCACCTACAAATTGTAAGTAATTAGTATCAAATTTTATAGCATGTTCGTTTATTTCTGCGGCTTCGCCAATGCTTGTATGGTCTTTCCAAAGTACGAACATAGCATGTGGATTTTCAGCAAATTCTGGCATTAAGGCCAACGGCGTACCAGCTTCATTTACTGCAATAGGTGTAGAACCTGTTGTATCAACTGATATGGCTCTCACATTGGCTGTAACATTGCTACCAGCTTTTGCTATACAATCTTTAATAGTAGATTCAAGCCCCTCAATGTAATCTAATGGGTGCTGGCGAAACTGTTGTGTAGCTGCGTTGCAATACAAACCTTTTTTCCATCTTGGATAATAAAATGTGGAAGAAGCAAGTTCTAAACCGTTAGCTGCATTTACTATAATTGACCGTACACTATCTGTACCGTAGTCAACACCAATTACATAGTTGTCTTTCATGTCTTGTCTATTTTTCAATGGCAAGTGAAACTCGCATTTACCGTTGCAAACCTCAAATAATTTATCAATAGGTGTCAAATTAACACTTAAAAAGTGTGTTAAAAAAATTTAAGTTTCTGAAAACTTAAACTTTTTATGGTTATTAACACCTTATTTCAATTTATGTGAATTAGGTATGATATTCAAAAAAGCTTGAAAATTTGCTTTGTAACTACGTTTGTTTAATTTATAATAGAAAGCCCCTTTTTTTGAAGAAGCCTTTTCTTTTTCCTTCTGCTTTATTATAAGTCCTGTTGATAATACTTTTCTGCTAAAATTACGTTTATCAAATTCTGTATCATACACACCTTCGTAAAGGCTTTGTAATTGTGGCAGCGTAAATTTTTCTGGCAGTAATTCAAATAGGATAGGATGCAGGGCTGCTTTATACTGTAACTTTTCCCTCGCCATTTTAATCATTTGCAGATGATCAAATATCAAAGCTGGTACTTGCTTAACAGGTACCCATTCTGCATGATAGTCCTCACTTATTTGCTTCTCATATTTATGAATGTCAATTAGTGCGAAATAAGCAATTGAGATTGTACGTTCAAGCGGGTCTCTATCAATTGCCCCGAAAGCATACAACTGTTCAAGATATACGCCATCAAGGCCTGTTAGTTGTTTTAGCACCCTTTCTGCCGCAGCATCAAAGCTTTCAGTAGCTTGTACAAAGCCACCCATCAAGCTCCAATTGCCTTTTTCTGGCTCGAATGCCCGTTTAATTAATAGCAGTTTTAGCTCAGTACCATCAAAACCAAAGATGATACAATCAACAGCCGTTAAAATACGTGTTTGTTTAGAGTATTTGTTCATTGGGTTAAAGCCGATATGTAACAAATATATTGTTAGCATTTTGCTTTGCCACAAAAAATAAACACATGCTGTTACTTACATTTGCCAAATGCTACCAATTCAAGAATACAGTGAGGGTAAAGTGCTATTGTTTGATAAGCCTTTAACATGGACAAGTTTTAATGTTGTAAGCAAAGTACGTTATCTAACTAAGGTAAAAAAAGTAGGGCATGCTGGCACATTGGATCCATTAGCAACTGGGCTATTAATTGTGTGTACAGGCAAGTTTACTAAGAAGATTAACGAGTATATGGGTATGCCTAAAGAATACACTGGCACTATTACGTTAGGCAGCACTACACCAAGTTTTGATTTAGAAACTGAACCTGAAAATTTCAAAGAAACAAGCCATCTTACCAAAGAACAAATTATTGCTGCA
Source organism: Parasediminibacterium sp. HNIBRBA5674 (assembly GCF_056745525.1). Lineage (NCBI taxonomy): Bacteria > Pseudomonadati > Bacteroidota > Chitinophagia > Chitinophagales > Chitinophagaceae > Parasediminibacterium > Parasediminibacterium sp. HNIBRBA5674. The sequence goes on from NZ_JBQWIE010000009.1 coordinate 69,898, forward strand.
ACTGAGCAGTTTAAAGGCAATATTTTACAATATCCACCACAACATTCTGCTATAAAAAAAGATGGCAAACGCCTATATGAATCTGCAAGACAAGGTATTGTGGTAGAAGTAGAACCGAGACCTGTTACCATTCATGAATTTGACATTGTAAATATCGAATTACCTGTCGTTCATTTTAGAGTGCGCTGTTCTACGGGTACTTATATTAGAAGCTTGGCAAATGACTTTGGCGCAGGATTAGGTGTAGGCGGCTATATGAGCAGCTTATGCAGAACTAAAATTGGCAATTTTGATGTAAAAGATGCCTTACAAGTAGCCGACTTTGAAACAGAATTGAGAGCACTAAGAGCTAAATTGATGGAACAAGAAGAACAGTAATTTCTTTTGGTATTGTAGTTAGCGAAACTTTACATTTGCAATCTTTCAGGGGTGTTAGCTCAGTTGGTAGAGCGCTTGCATGGCATGCAAGAGGTCAGCGGTTCGACCCCGCTACGCTCCACAAATCACATCTATTTCTGGGTGTGATTTTTTTTGCCATCAATCTTGAAATCGTAATAAAAAGTAAAAGATACGGACACAAAAAAACCTCACAGTTGTGAAGCTTTTTTGTTTTGTGATCCCGTTGGGACTCGAACCCAAGACCCCATCATTAAAAGTGATGTGCTCTACCAACTGAGCTACGAAATCTTAATGAAAAAGCCGTAAATAGTGGGTTTACGGCTTTTTAAAGCGTTTGTATTTTAGTGTGATTCCGTTGGGATTCGAACCCAAGACCCCATCATTAAAAGTGATGTGCTCTACCAGCTGAGCTACGAAATCTTACCCTTTTTCTAAGGATTTTTATTCCTTTTTCATTTTGGGAGTGCAAAAATAGGGGTTTTGATTATTGCACCAAATAATTTAGAAAAAAATAGAAAATATTTTTGCTTGAATTACTTTTTGCAAAGACGTAAACTAAATTTTAAAAGAACTGATTATTAAAACGTAGTAAGCTTATTTTTGTTCAGAATTTTTAAAAATTATGTCTGTGTTTCAAAATAAGGTAGTAGTAATTACAGGTGGTAGCGATGGTATAGGTAAGGCTTTAGTAGATGCTTTTTTATTGCTAGGTGCTAAGGTAGCAACCTGTGGCAGAAATTATGATAAATTGTATCAATTGCAAAAAGCACATCCGGGTAAGCCATTAGTGATACATTCTGCAGATGTAAGTAAAGAACAAGAGTGTACATTATTTATAGAAAAGGTAATTAAAAACTTTTCTACCATTGATATTTTAATAAATAATGCAGGTGTATCTATGCGTGCCCTTTTACAAGATGTTGAGTTAGAGGCATTACGTAAAGTGATGGATATCAATTTTTGGGGTACTGTTTATTGTACCAAATTTGCGTTGCCTTACATCACTGCTAATAAAGGTACTATTGTAGGCGTATCGTCTATTGCAGGTTATAGAGGCTTACCTGGTAGAAGCGGTTACAGTGCTAGTAAGTTTGCTGTAAATGGCTGGCTTGAGGCAGTAAGAACAGAATTGCTTGACAGTGGTGTAAATGTAATGTGGGTGTGCCCAGGATTTACAGCTTCTAATATTAGAGTGGCGGCATTAAACAGTAAAGGTGAGTCGCATGGTGAAACTTCTATGGACGAAGGTAAGATGATGACAAGTGAAGAATGTGCACAACACATAATTACTGCAATAGAAAAAAGAAAGCGTACCTTAGTATTAACAGCTACTGGTAAGCGTACAGTATTTATGAATAAATTTTTTCCATCGCTTGCAGATATATTGACTCGCAACTACTTTTATAAAAATGGTGAATTGGTAAAATAATAACTACCTGTTTTACGTTACCGATAACTAATGCCAATTGTTACTTTAACAACAGATATAGGCCAGCAAGACTTTGTAGTTGGCGCCATTAAAGGTCAGTTACTATCGCAGTATGCTGGTTTTAATGTTGTTGATATCACGCATTATTTACCCAAAGATAATTACCCGCAAGCTGCCTATATCTGTGCCAATGCTTTTAAACATTTTCCAGATAACACCTGCCATATCGTGGTACTTGACTTTTTTGAAAATGCTTTACAATATTTATTGGTAGCCAAGCACAATAACCAATACATCATTTGCCCCGATAATGGCATTATTACTATGATTACAGGTAATAAACCAGAAGAAATTGTAGCCATTCCTGTAAGTGGTTATCATAGTTTGTTATCTGTAACTGCCATTGTTGCAAAAGCTATTGCCGCTTTATTACACACCAATAATTTATCAGAAGTAGGCTATCCTGTACAGCAGTTAATTGAAAAATATCCTTTACGTGCTACCATAGGGCCAGATTGGATGGAAGGCCAAATTTTATTTATAGACAATTTTGAAAACGTTGTGATTAATATTACCAAACAAGAGTTTGAAGAACAACGACGTGATAGAAACTTTAAGATTGTATTTAAGCGCAATGAAGTAATTGATAAGATTAGCAATAACTATTCAAGCGTTGTTGAAGGCGAAAAATTGGCTTGGTTTAATTCTGCTGGCTATTTAGAAATTGCTATCAATAGTGGTAATCTGGCTGGTTTGTTTGGCTTGCAAGGTTTTAACCAAAAAATGCAACAGCAAGGTGCTGCAGTACAAAACAAATGGTTTTACCAAACGGTAAGAATCTTTTTTGAGTAAGTTGTTACAGCAATAAAGTAAAAGCTGTTGGATAAGATGTGCTTACAGATACTTGCTCACTCATAAATTAGAATACAAGAGTCGAGTTTTGAAATTTGATAAAGTATGATAAATAAATCCCTAGTTAGGCGTTAAAATTTTCCTAGCTAGGAAAAAAAATTAGCACACTAGGAAATTGAGATTTCCTAGCTTGGAAAATAAATTTTCAAGGCAGGAAATTTTTTAGGCCTTTTATACTGCTTGTTGCAATTCCTGAATTTGCTGTGGTTACAACTTTCTTAGCCTGCTGCACTATTGCGTAAGGGATGGCAGTGGCTACCCCGCTGAAGGCTTTGCAGCCAAGCTATTGTGGCGGAGTAATAACGGACAGCCCGACCGCCTTAGCGGTTACGCCATCATTATTCTTACGCTTAAAGCACCATACAGAAGCAACTAGTTTTTTACGCTATTGTTTGCGTAACATTTTTTCTGTAATTCTTTATCTTATAATTACAACAGTGCTTTGCTGTTTGCTTTTTAGCAACTAAATTCGCAATCTGTAAAATAAAACGGGAAAGTTATAAAGCTCATGCTGGTTAAAACCAACGATGTATTTACAACCACCCATTCAATAAATTAAAAATTATGGCATACGATGTAATTGTTTTAGGTAGTGGTCCTGGTGGTTATCCTGCCGCTATCCGTGCTTCTCAGTTGGGCTTAAAAGTGGCTATTATTGAGAAAGAAAGTTTAGGTGGTGTGTGTTTAAACTGGGGTTGTATCCCTACCAAAGCATTGTTGAAAAGTGCTAATGTGTACGATTATTTAAAACATGCTAGCGACTATGGTATTACAGCTACAGGCGTAGAAAAAGACTTTGGTGGTGTGGTAAAACGTAGCCGTGGTGTTGCAGATAAAATGAGCAAAGGTGTTCAGTTTTTGATGCGTAAAAACAAAATTGATGTGGTAATGGGCTATGGTAAAATTAAAGCCAAAGGCCAAGTAGAAGTTACCGCTGCTGATGGTAGCAAACAAGTAGTAGAAGGTAAATACATTATTATAGCTACAGGTGGTAGAGGTAGAGTGTTACCAAACTTACCTGTTGATGGTAAAAAAATTATTGGTTATAGAGAAGCCATGGTATTACCAGAACAACCGAAAAGTTTAATCATTGTAGGTAGTGGTGCTATAGGCTGTGAGTTTGGTTATTTCTACAATAGCATGGGTACAAAAGTGACTATTGTTGAGTTTTTACCAAAAATTGTTCCAGTAGAAGATGATGACATTAGCAAAGAATTAGAGAAAGCCTTTAAAAAACAAGGCATTACTGTAATGACTAACGCTTCTGTTGAAAGTGTAGACACTGCTGGTGAAGGTGTTAAAGCTAAAGTAAAACAACAAGATGGTAGCTATATAACACTTGAAGCTGACTTAGTATTAAGCGCTGTAGGTGTGGTTGCAAATATTGAAAATATTGGCCTTGAAGAACTTGGTATTAAAACAGAGAAAGGTAAAATAGTAGTAGATAAGTACGGTCAAACAAATGTTGCTGGTATTTACGCTATTGGCGATGCTACACCTGGCCAAGCTTTGGCGCACGTAGCAAGTAAAGAAGCTATTAACGCTGCTGAAGCAATTGCTTACAACGAAAAGAAATTTGCACACTTACCAGAAGCAATGGATTATAATAATATCCCTGGTTGTACATATTGCACACCAGAAATTGCTAGTGTAGGTATGACTGAGAAAGCTGCTAAAGAAGCAGGTTACGAATTAAAAGTTGGTAAGTTTCCTTTTATGGCTAGTGGTAAAGCTAGTGCTGCTGGCGCAACTGATGGTTTTGTAAAAGTAATTTACGATGCTAAATACGGCGAGTTATTAGGTGTTCACATGATTGGTATGAATGTGACTGACATGATTGCAGAAGCAGTTGTTGCACGTAAACTTGAAACTACAGCACACGAAATTTTAGGTGCTGTGCACCCTCACCCAACTATGAGCGAAGCTTTTAAAGAAGCTACTGCTATGGCTTACGGTGAAGCGATTGATATTTAGTGTAACCGCTCGCTGATAAGATTGATGATACAGATATAACATGAAAACATAAAAAGGCTGTCTCAAAAGGGCAGCCTTTTTAAATTATGTATAAGAAGCAAAAAGCGAAGTCATTACTTGACTTCGCTTTTTTATGAATCTTAGTGAGACTGATTAATTGAATTTCAGTATTTTTTTAGTCACTTGAGTATCGTTAAATATGATGGTTACATTGTAGTTGCCAGCAGCTAATTGATTAATATCCAAACGTTGCAATTGATTACCTTTAGTCAATTGTAAACTATTAGATTGCAATGTTCTACCGTAAATATCTGTAACAATAAGTGATGCCTTTTGCTCTGTTTTTGAGTTTATACTTAAGGTTAGTTGATTACCTACAGGATTTGGATATACTGTAAAATAGTTAATAGCAGCTTGGTTAATATTTACTGATACTACATTGCTATAGCTTGATTTGCCGTCTATATCTATTTGTTGTAAGCGATAGTAATTAATACCATCAAACGGTGTGGCATCAATAATAGAATAATTGTGCTGTATACTTGTATTTACGGCACCTTTTACCGAATCGATAGCAGTAAAGTTTACACCATCAATAGATTTTTCAACTACAAATAATTGATTGTTTATTTCATTAGCAGTAACCCAGTTTACCAACACCGTTTTGTTATTATTAACTGTGGCTTTAAAGTTTAATAATGTTACAGGTAATACTGCATTGTATGTGTACCAAATAGGTGCTGTGATTACTTTATTGCCAGCAATAGTTATTTCAGCAAAGTAGTAATTGGTAGTGCTGTTAAGCATGTTGTAATCGGTAAAGTTATAAGTATTGGCAGTTACAGAATCTAAGGCAATTGCAATGATATTACTACCTGGTCTACCATACATGATTTTAATAGTAGGTACTGCCGTAGGATTAGTAGGATCGCTTGCCCAAACACTAATAGAAGGGTAACTGCTACCGCTCAAAATACTGCCCATTTGCTGGTTATTAAGCGTAAAATTTACTTTGGTGTCGCAGTCTTCTGTAGCATAAAAGCGCCTATTTTTCATTGCCTTTAAAAACTCTGTTTGGCTAAGTGATGGTGCTACAAAAACCGTTCTTGTGTTTGATGTTCTGCCAAAAGTAGTATAGTGGTTATCATGATCCATTAATGGACCTACATGATAGCCTTTTGCCAATAATGTTTTAAAGTATTCGTAATAATCGCCTGATGATGTCGAAGGATCGTTGTAAGTAGTGCTGGTAGAAAAAGCTGGCCCACTAGATATTGCTGCGCCTGCTATTGCACTATCTGCTGTGGTACTAAAGGCTGTTGTACTTGTAGTAAGGTTGTTATAGTCGCCATAATTTGGGTGTGCTAGTGTAGCAAAAGCATTGCCACCAATAGCGTTAATCGTTCTAAACAAACCTATAGAACTGGTATAATCGCTTTTAGGCACAAAAATGTTATAGTTATTTATTTCCCAACCAATCAACTGGTTAGTACCGTAAATTAATACGTGGCCACCATTGCTTATAACACCGTATTCCATGCCATATAAGGCTAAGAAATTACTACTAGTAGCAGCTGTTGCTTGGTCAATACCGGGCTGCCAATTGGCAATGTTCATACCTGCGTCAGAATGGTTGTGTTCTGAAATACCAAGATAATCCATACACATAGAATTTTTGGCGTAAGCATAAGCTGCAGCAGGATTGGTACTACTATTATCCTTACCGCCATCAGAGTAAATAGTATGTGCATGTAGATTGCCAAAATAATAGTTAAAGGCAGCCACAGCCGTAGTTGCTGCATTACCTGATAATGGGTTAGTTGTTAAATATTTAGGCCCATTGGTGCAAATACTATTTTTTGCAAACACATAAAAATAGTAGGTGGTAGATGCATTTAAATTGTTAGCATAAAAAGCTGTGGCAGATGAATTACTAATTACAGTTGCATTGCCAAGCGTTACACCTACAGCATAATTCACGCCATCTAGAGGCGTTGCTGTAAGTGAACTAGCAGTACTCATAAGCACTAAATATTGGTCTGTGTTAGTTGCTGTGGCAAAGCTACCATTAATAAAAGTGTTGCTTGCGGTAAGGTTTAATGCTGTTGGCTGTGTTGTAGGTGTGGCACAAGTTGTAAGCGCAGTGGTACTAGCTGTACCTGTTAATGGATTGGTAGTATTGTAATTAGGACCATTATTACAGTTTTTAGAACTTAGGCCATAAACGAAAAAGTAGTACTGTGTACCACTTGCTAGGCCAAGTGCATTAAACGAACTATCGGCACTACGTACAACAACAATACCGCCACCCAATGCATCACCAGGGTTGTAGACTGTTTTGTTTACAGGCTGTGCTGAAAGCGTAGCAGCTGTACTTCTTACCACTAAATACTCATCGCTTATAACACTGGTTTTAAAGTTGGCTTTTATAGTAGTAGTGTTGGTACTAGTAAATGTTAATGTAGTAGGCTGAGAAATAGGCGCTACACAAGTACTACCACCTGCAAGGGTAGTGGCTGTGCCAACCAATGGATTACCAGTTGCATATTTAGGGCCACCGCTACAATTACTATTCATGGCATAAACAAAAAAGTTGTAGCTAGTTGATGGTGCTAAACCAGTAACGGTAAATGATGACCCATGTGTAAATGCTACCACACTACCATCACCCAAATTATCGCCTAAGGCATACGTAATGCCATTTACTGGGCCAGCACTTAATGCAGTATTGCTACTTGCTATCACTATATAATTATCTGCTACTGGATTAGCCGCAGTAAAAATGCCTTGTATAGAATAGTTTGTAACAGTGCCTACTGAAAAATTGGTAGGCTGAGCAGTAGGTGTAGCGCAGCTAACATTAGCTGGTGTTGCTGTTACGCTTATATTGTCTATATTAATTCTCGGTCTAGAGCCAGAAGAACCACCTGTACCATTGTGGTAGTAAAAGCGAATTTGTGCGGTAGCACTATTGGTAAAATTACTAGGCAATGTAACACTAGCAATGGTGCCAGATGTAGGTACACCATTAACAAAGTTCAAAACATTGGCTGCTGAAAGTTCGGTAAAATTTATACCATCAATACTTGTATAGATTCTCAAAGATCCCGTACGATTTCCTGTACCGTTGTTTAAGCTAGCCCAGTCGAAGCTAATTGTACCAGCGGTTACGCCTGTAAAATCTAAAAACAAATCCATTGCAACAGCGGCTGTATCATCTTTTGTACCAGTAGCTAGTAAAATCATACTACTCGTACTTTTATGAATACCCGTACTACTGATAGCTGTACCAGAACCAAATGGTATTTGAAAAGAAATAGTCTGCCCAGTAATTTTTGTAGCATTTGGTACTGTGCCTGTGCCACTTCTCACGTTGCCACGCCAAGCATCGGCACCTAAGCCATAGGTAAATGTGCCATCAATGGTGTTGGTATTAAAAATCCAATTGCCTATGTCTGAGAAGTTTTCTGTGTAGGTAAAGTTTTTTTGCGCAGCCATGTTTACAGGTATTTGCGCATGCAAAAGATTAGCCACTAGCAATGTGATTGCTACTAAAAAGGATTGTTTCATAAATCTATTATCGAATTGGGGGTAAAATACAAGCTAAGATATGGCTAATTGTGTGTTATCCAGATGATATTTAGGTTAAAAGGTATTGCAAAAAAAGAGGGGCTGGTGGAAAACCACCGCCCCGTTTTTCAACCCTAAACCCTTAAAAAACAATTAAAAGTATGGGAATATTTTATTTGTAGAAAAAATATTACACGAAATATTAAAATTCTTGTACGAACGGTTTAGAAACGCTCTAATTTGCTGAAGAAGAAATCGCCTTCAATTGCAGCATTTTCATCGCTATCACTACCATGAACTGCATTTTCACCAATAGACGATGCGAAGTTCTTTCTGATAGTACCTTCAGCTGCTTGTGCAGGATTGGTAGCACCAATTAAAGTTCTAAAATCAGCTACTGCATTGTCTTTTTCTAAAATAGCAGCTACTATTGGGCCACTGCTCATAAATTGTACTAACTCGCCAAAGAATGGACGTTCTCTGTGAATATCGTAGAATAAACCAGCTTGTTCTTCACTTAATTTTATCCATTTCATAGCTTTTACGCTAAAACCAGCTTTAATAATCTGGTCTAAAATTGCACCTGTGTAGCCTTTACTTGTTGCATCAGGCTTAATCATTGTGAAAGTTCTATTGCTCATTGTATAGTGTTTTTCGGCAGCAAAAGTAATAGAATATTGTGCCTATCCAAGAAAATACTGTTATCATTTAAAAATCAATTTGAGTGTATGAACTGAATACCGCAATTTTGCCGCCACCTTATGGAAGCAATAGCGCATTTTTTCCCACAGATTGTTACGCCTAAAAACATTGTGATTACCTGTCATCAAAAGCCAGATGGTGATGCAATGGGTAGTACACTTGGCTTATACCATTTTTTAGTTCAATTTGGTCATGATGTTACGGTAATATCGCCTACTAACTGGGCCGATTTTTTAAACTGGATGCCAGGCGTAGATACGGTTTTAGATTATGAAGCTGGCAAACACAAAGCACAAGCGGTATTAGATAAAGCCGATATTATTTTTTGCTTAGACTTTAATGTATTATATCGAACCAAACACTTAGAACAACCAATTATCGCTTCAAAAGCCATTAAAGTATTAATCGATCATCACCAAGAACCACAAGAGTCACAGTTTGACTTTGGTATAAGTGATACCTCTAAAAGTAGTACCTGCGAAATGGTGTACGATTTTATCATGCAATCTGGCCATCAAGACAAAATAAATAATGATGTAGCTACTTGCTTGTACACTGGTGTAATGACAGATACGGGTTCTTTCCGTTTTCCATCTACCAAGGCTTCAGTACATAGAATGGTGGCTCATTTTAAAGACTTGGGCTTAGAACACAATCCTATTCACAATAACATTTACGATAATTTTCTTGAAAATAGATTACGCTTTACTGGTCACGCCTTATTAAATAGGCTAGAGGTGTTGTATGAATACAATACTGCATTGATGTACATTACAAAGCAAGACTTGCTTAGGTTTCACATTAAAACAGGCGATTCTGAAGGTTTAGTAAGTTATTTGTTAACCATTCAAGGGATAAAACTTGGTGCCATTTGCATAGATAGAGATGAAGAGCGCAAATGGAGTTTTAGAAGTAAAGGTGAATTTGATGTAAACACATTTGCTAGAAAACACTTTGAAGGAGGTGGACATTTTAACGCCGCAGGTGGAAGAAGTAGTGACTCACTAGAACAAACAGTTAAAAAGTTTAAGGAAGTAATAACTGAATACGAAGACAACTTACGATAAAATGCTACATAAACACACTGTTAAATACTCGATTAATTAGCCTTAATTCGCAGTTTAGATTTTTAAAACAAAAACAACAAATACAAACACTCACACATGAAACAACTAACATCGCTTTTAGCCATTGCCATTTTATTGGTAAGCTGTAACCAGTACAATAAAACAAAATCTGGCTTGCCTTATAAAATTGCCAAAAGCGGCAAAACAGACAAATTAAAACAAGGTCAAATTGCTAAGTTTAACTTTGAATTCACCGTTAAAGTAGGTGGCAAAGACAGTATTTTAAATACTTCATATGGTGGTGTACCAGTTTATATGCCATACGATACAGCGCAAGTAAATTCAAGAAAATACGACTTAATGGAAGTACTTCCGCTAATGAATGTAGGTGATAAAGTAGAATTTCAATTAAGTGTAGATACTTTGAAAAGAATGGGCTTAATACCAGAATTTAAAGCACCTTTCTTAAAAGGTTCAGTAATTAAAGGTAAAGCTGAATTATTAGCTGCATTTAACGATGATAAAGCTGCAACTGCTGATAGAACACAAGAGGTAGAAAAGCAAAAAGCTGGTGAAATAAAAGCGCTAGAAGCTTACATTGCTAAAAAAGGTATTAAAGCTGAAAAAAGTGCAGAAGGTGTATTTGCACAAATTACTACAGTTGGTGATTTAACCAATAAAGTAGATACAGGTAAGCAAGTATTGGTAATGTACAAAGGCTATACAGAAGATGGTAAAGAATTTGACAGCAATATTGGTAAGCCAGGTGCCCAACCTTTACAAGTAAACATTGGGGCGCATATGGTAATTCCTGGTATGGAAATAGGTTTGAAATTTTTTGGTAAAGGTGGTAAAGGTACAATCCTTATTCCTTCAAGCTTAGCTTATGGTCCACAAGCACAAGGCCCTATTAAAGCTAATAGCAACTTAATTTTTGACATTGAAGTAGTAGATGTAAAAGTTGCTCCGGCACCTCAAGCACAACCAGCAATGCCACAGGGTATGCCTCAGCACTAATTGTAGCGTCAATAAATAACATAAAACGTCCGATGGTTTAGATAGCCATCGGACATTTTTTATGCATACAACTGTAAGTTTTTGTCTAACTAATTGTTTATATAGTCATCAACCGTAAGTTTTGCTTTATCTAAATGATTAGATAGTCATAAAATATCTTTTTGGTACATCATAATCGTTTAGATAGTCATAAAATATCTTTTTGGTACATCATAATCGTTTAGATAGTCATAAAATATCTTTTTGGTGCATCATAATTGTTTAGATAGTCACAAAATATCTTTTTGGTGATGCATAATCTTTTAGATAGTCACAAAATATCTTTTTGGTAATATCTAAACAGTTAAATAGTTATAGCTAGATTGGTGGATGCGTAAAAACTTATTTGATAGTCACCGCTAAATTAGCTTGTTCATAAAAACTATTTAGATAGTCATCGCTAAATTGGTGGGTGCATAAAAACCGTTTAGATAGTCATCGCAAATTTGGCGAAGACATAAAAAACGTCTAGACAGTCATTGCCAAATTGGCGAAGACATAAAAATTACCATTATTACTCCCTCACGTGTAATTACAGCTATCTTGCCGCAAATTTTAACACATTCATCATGACACCGCAAAACTTCAAAAATCACTCACGTTTATTACTTGGCTGGCATGGCATCACTGCCTTTTTGTTGCTGGTTTTATTAATTGGTTCTATTATAAATCTTTGCTACGCTAGTTGGGCAACACATTTTACCGCTGCATTAGTTGTATTGGTAGCTATTATTTTGGTTTTTATCTTTTGGTTTACAAGAGTATTTGCATTGAAGGCGCAAGACAGAGCAATACGGGCAGAAGAAAATCTGCGCCATTTGGCGTTAACAGGTAAATTGTTAGATAGTCGTTTGCGTATTGGTCAAATCATCGCTTTACGCTTTGCGTCAGATGCAGAATTTGTAGTACTAGCCAATAAAGCTGTAGAAGAAAATTTATCTGCAAAAGCTATTAAAGAAGCTATTGTAGATTGGAAAGCTGATTATAATCGTGTGTAGTAGATTAATACAAAAAATTGAAGCCCTTGCATTTGTAAGGGCTTTTTTATTCCTCAAAATATGGTACTACTGCATCGTGCCATTCTTTTGGCATGGTCGCTTTTTCTCTTGTTACTGCATCTATAAAGTACAACACTACTTTGCCAATGGTCAGTAATTTTTCATGTTGATTGTACACTTCTTGGTGAAATTCTATTCTGTGTTCTTTGGGCAATTCTTTTAACATGGTTTTAATCGTCAGTAAATCATCGTAGTGCGCTGGGCGTAAAAACTTACAAGTCAGTTCTACTATTGGCATTATGATGCCCATTGCTTCTAAATCTTTATAGGTAAAACCCAAGCTGCGTATGGCTTCTGCACGGCCTACTTCAAAATACTGGGCATAATTGCCATGATATACCACATTCATTTGGTCGGTTTCTGCGTATCTAACGCGTATCTGCGTGTTGCTTTCGTACATGCTGCTTATTTTCTGTTGGTAAAGTTATTGGCATTTGCTGTTTATACACAAAATGCTGGAACGATGTTTGTTCCTTTGGCTGCAATTTACCTTTAAGCGTATTTTACATTTCGTTAAGATTGAAAAATGAATCTTTGTTTAAACCCATCAATACTTTATATGCGTAGGATTACAATATTGATAACCGTTTTGCTTAGCACACTGCTATTTTCGGCGCAAGCACAGTACACAATGGTAAACAACGATGTTGATGCCAATTTTAAATTGGCTAAAGAGTATTACCTAAAAGAACAGTACAGTTTAGCATATCCCATTTTTAAAAACTTGTACAGCAATGGTGTAAGTAAAAGTAACTACAGTACTACAGTAAATCTTGAAACTAAGTTTTATTACATTGTTTGTGGTTTGCGTTTAAACGATGCTACCGCTTTGCCAAAAGCCTCTGAATTTATAGCACTTGAACACAACGAACCTCGCATACAAATGATGAGCTTTGAGCTTGGTGAATATTTGTACAGACAAGGCAATTATACTGACGCACTAACTTACTATGCAAAGGCTGGCATTGATAATTTAAGTAACAGTGATGTAGCAGCTATGAAGTTTCATAAAGCTTACGCCTTGTTTACCTTAAAGCAGTTTAAAGAAGCAAAGCCTTTGTTTAATGCCATTAGACAAATACCAAGCGATCCCAACTATATTGATGCGAATTATTATTACGGTTTCATTTCTTTTTACGATAAAAATTACAGCGACGCTTTGGCTGCATTTACCGTGGCAGAAAGCAATGCCAATTATGTAAACGTTGTACCTTTTTACATTGCAGAGATTTACTACTTTAACAATCAAAGAGACAAAGCCATTACTTACTGTGAGGCTGCCATAAACAAAGGTGGTCAATTTTATGAGCTACAATTAAAACAGTTAGTAGGGCATTTGTATTTTGATAAAAGACAGTTTGCCAAAGCACAACCTTACTTAGAGGCTTATGTAAATAAAACGGAGAAAGTTAGCCGTGAAGATTTATACGAACTAAGCTATTGCTACTACGAAGCAGGTACTTGGAAAAAAAGTATTGAAGGCTTTAAGCAGTTAGGTGGTAGAGAAGATTCGCTAGCGCAAAATAGTATGTATTTATTGGCTGATGCCTATTTAAAAACAGACCAAAAGATTAATGCTCGTAATGCTTTTTTGTTTTGTGCAAGTAATAATAGTAACCCTACACAAAAAGAAATTTCAAGTTTTAGCTACGCAAAATTGTCTTATGAGCTTGGCTATACAGATATTGCTTTAAAAGATTTACAACAGTATTTAAAAGATTATCCTGATAGTAAAAACACGCAAGAAGCAAGAGAATTGTTAGTGGCTGTTTTATCAAATACAAGCAACTTTAAAGAAGCCTTAGCACTCTTTGAAAGTTTGCCATCGCAAAGCGAAAACGTAAAAAAGATTTACCCAAGAATATTGTATGGCAGGGCTATTGAGCTAATCAATGATCAGCAAATTGAGAAAGCGGATGCATTGTTTAATAGAATTTTAACTGTGCCTTATAACAATGAGCAATTGCCTTATACTAACTTTTGGAAAGGCGAAATTGCTTACAGAACAGGCAATTTAGATGATGCGATTGGCTATTTAACCACCTATTTAAAAGCACCTAGAACCAATGGTGAAGTGAGTATTACCAATGCGAGATACAATTTGGGTTATTGCTTTTTAAAGCGTGGTGATTACAATGTAGCGCTGAATTATTTTCAGCAAGTGGCAGGCTATAATGCAGCGACTTCATCACCAATAGAACAAGATGCTTACATACGTACAGGTGACTGCTACTTTATGACGAAGCAATATAAACAAGCAAGTAAAGTGTATGAAGATGCTTTAAACCAAAACTGGAAAACTGCAGATTACGCTTTGTTTCAAAAAGCGGTAATAGCTGGTGCTTCTAATAAAAACGCTGAGAAAATAGCGCTAATGCAGCAACTGATACAACGTTATCCAAACTCAAGTTTATTGGCTGATGCAAGCTTAGAAGTAGCTAATAGTTACTTAGCAGATGAAAAATTTAATGAAGCGTTAGCACCATTGCAAACGGTACTAAAGGATGCAAAAGCAACAGCGCTTTGGCCAACTGCTTATTTAAAAACTGGTGTCGCATATTTCAATACCAATAAAAACGATGAAGCGTTAAGCAACTTTACAACATTGGTAAAGCAATATCCTAACGCACCTGAAAGTGATGAAGCGATTGAGTACATCCGCAATATTTTTATAGAGAATCAAAAGCCGGGTGACTTTGTAAATTTTATGCAGAGCAATGGTAAAAATATAACTGCAAATGAAGCTGATAGTTTGACATATCGTTCGGCTTACTTGCGTTACGAAGCCAAAGATTTTCCTTCTGCTAAAATTGGTTTTATCGATTATTTAGCAAGATACCCTGAAGGTAGAAACACCATTGAGAGCAATTATTTCTTAGCCGAAATCAATATCACCAATAAAGACTTTAACGCTGCATTGCCTTACTACAATGCAGTTGCGGCAAAAGCACCTAACAAATATGCTGAAAGAGCATCGTTACAAAGTGCAAGGATTTATTACTTTGATTTAAAGGATTACACAAAAGCACAAACCTATTTTGCGCAGCTAAAAACTTTGGTTACACAACAAGAAAATAGGATAGAAGCCATGCGAGGTTTGTTGCGTTGCCAATATCGCTTACAGCAATTTAAAGAAGCTGTAGCAAATGCACAAGATGTTTTGCAAGAAAAAGGCGCAGCAACTGATGATAAAATGATGGCGAACTTAATAGTTGCTAAAAGTGCTCAAGCTAATAATCAACTAGACCAGGCTACAAATGCTTATAAGGCTGTAGTTGCTTTAGGTAAAAGTGAATACAGTGCAGAAGCACAATATCGCCTAGCAGAGATTTTGTTTTTACAAGCCAAATATTCTGAAGCGGAAAAAGCAGCATTTGATGTGATTAAGAAAGTGGGCTCATACGAATATTGGGTTACCAAAAGCTATCTGCTACTTGGCGATATCTACTTTAAAACCAATGATTTATTTAATGCAGAAGCAACGTTTAAAAGTGTTTCAGAAAATGCAAATGTGGCTGAACTTAAAGATGAAGCGAATAATAAATTGGCCCAAGTAATTGCAGAAAAAGAAAAAACAAATAAAGTAGCTAACCCTCAATAAATTAATTAAGACAATGAATAAAGTCACCAATATATTGTTGCTAATAGTTGCTTTTACATTGACGTATAGCACTGTTGATGCACAAAAGAAAAAGAAGAAAAGTAGTAAGGCAGCAAGTGCCAAAACACAAGCTACAAGTAAGAAGAAGGCTTCAAGTAAAAAGTTAAAACCAACAGTTAGCAGTGAGCAACCTGCTGCTATTAATTTTAAGCCAATTACCACAGCAAGCGATACAACAGCACCTAAAGAAGTAACCATTACATCTTCTTTTAAGCCATCGCTACGTAATGCAGCTAAAATAAATTTCACGGCTGCAACGCCTATTATTGATACTAATAAGTTGCCGCTTAGTTACAATATCCCTTCGTCAAATCTATTTTTTAGTTACCAACCTGTAGCTATAAAACCTGTTGCTTTATTTGCAGATACATCCATCGATTGGCATAATGATGCGTATGTAAAACTGGGCTTTGGTAATTTTTCTAGTCCTTATGCAGAAGCTGGTATTGCATTTGGTGATGGCAAGCAAACCATGTTTAGCTTACATGGTAAGCATACCTCATCCAAAGGTAAACTTAACCTTCAAAATTTTAGTAAAACAGGTATTGACTTTATAGGCAGTATTACTACCAAAAGAAACAATGAGATTTCGGCTAAGGCATATTGGGATAACAGTAGACAATATCGATATGGCTATAATCCTATGGCATTTATATTAATTGATACAGTTGGATTTGAGCAGTTTTTTAACACAGTTGGTATAGAACTTGGGCTACAAAATAAAGAGCCAAATAGTTTTGGTATTACTTACCATCCTCAAATTAAAGCAAGTACTTTTTTCGATAATCGTGATGGTAATGAGATTGGCTTACTAGCTAAGTTGCCTATCAATAAATCGTTTGGTAGATTCTTGGCTTTAGATGTAGCTGCAACAGCTGATATTAGTACGTTTAAGCGACAGTTAGTGCCTAATGCAGTCACTATCAACAATAACTTGTTTTACGTTAATCCAACCATTCAGTTTAAAACACCTAACCTAAAAGTGAATATTGGTGTTCAGCCCACGTGGGATAACCAAAGTTTCTGGCTATTGCCAAACATTACTGCTGAAGCAAAAATTAACGAAGAAAAATTTGTAGTTCAAGCTGGCTGGCGTGGCTATGTAAACAAGAATACCTATCAGTCATTAGCTGGTATTAATCCATACATTACACAACCAACAAGCTTATTAAATACCAAAGTGAGTGAGCAATACGCTGGCTTTAAAGGCAGTGCTGGCAAGCATTTTACCTACAATGCACGTGTTTCTTTTTTAAATATGGATAATGCTGCGTTGTTTGTAAATGATACAACTTCTGCTAAAACGCAAGAGTTTAAAACAGTGTTTGAACCAGTGTTAAAAGCCATCAAACTACATGGTGAAATTGGCTACACTGACCAAGAGAAATTCTCATTGATTGCTTCGGCTAATTACACACAGTTTACCAAGCTAAATACTTATGACAAAGCTTATGGCTTGTTGCCACTAGAAATTAATGGTGCCTTGCGCTGGAAAGTTTTTAAAGATTTATTGGTAAAGGCTGATGTATTCTTTTGGGATGGCAGTAGCTACCAAATGCAAGATCTAAAAAGTGGTAAATTAAGCCCTGCTGTAGATGCGAATATTGGCACTGAATTTACTGTAATGCCAAAACTGAATGTATGGCTACAATTGAATAACGCATTTAATAATAAATACCAACGTTGGAACCAATACGAGGCTTTAGGTTTACAAGTGCTTGGTGGTGTCGTGTATCATTTTTAAGAAGATATTTTTACCGTTTATTACAGCCATTGATTTCTAGAAATCAGTGGCTGTTGTATATTTATACTTTATGAGACTAATAGTACAACGTCTGATTTTGCTTCTGATTATTTTTAGTAATCAAACAATAGCGCAAAGCCTACAAGGTAAAGTAGTAGCGTCTGACACACATCAGCCAATTGCTGCCGCTTCTATATTTTTAAGCAATACATCGGTAGGTACTATTGCCAATGATAAAGGCGAGTTTACGATAGCTCATTTTCCTGCTGGACGATTTGATGTGGTAGTAAGTAGCATTGGCTACGAAACGCAAATTATAACTGTTAACTCAACGCAAATACCTGAACTGCTCACTGTTACCTTACAACCGAAAGCGAAACAATTGCAAGAAGTGATTCTAGAGCCTTATGATGCTAATGGCTGGTATAAATGGGGCAACTTTTTTATGGAGAATTTTATAGGCAAATCAGCCTTTGCTGCACAGTGTAACTTTAAAAATAAAGACATCATCAAGTTTAGATTTAACAAGAAACAAAATATACTGAAAGCCTTTGCTGATGAGCCTTTAGTGATAGAAAATCAAGCATTGGGTTACATTTTACGCTATGAACTAAAACTGTTTGAATACGATTTTACAAAGCGAACTTTCTACTATCAAGGCTATCCTTTGTTTGAAGAAATGACGGCCAAACGACCCGGTATTGCTAAACGATGGGCTAAGAATAGAGAAGAAGCTTATTATGGTTCAGTGATGCATTTTATGCGCTGTGTGTATCGTAATAAAATAGTAGAAGAAGGGTACGAACTACGTAAAATAATTCGTGTACCTAACCAAGAAAAACTACGAGTAAAGCAATTGTATAAAAGCTTTGTATTAAGAGGTATTTCTACAATAGACGTGAACGCTATGGGTGGTGATTCTTCGGCTTATTACCAACGTATTTTACAAGAACCTGACTCTAAAGATTTTTTAATCAATAAAATACTGCCTGGCGATAGTGTTGCATATGCCTTAAATTCAACCACAGCAGCATTAGAATTTACCGACTACTTACAAGTGACTTACACCAAGAAGAAAGAACCATTTGAATATTACAATAGTATTGGCAAGCGCTTTGGTGATAATGCTGTTGTATCTGAATTAAGTTTACCCAATAAAACTGGTGTTGCTGTATTGGCTAATGGCAGCTATTACTACTGGAAAAGCATATTAAACGTTTAGAAGAAGAGAAAGAAGTATTGAATGTGGCCATAGATATTGCAGATGATATGCTCAAAACAGATATCAGAAAAAAGTATTTGAGCCTGTTGTCAAGCACTACCAGCCAGCAACAGGCTCACTTAAGCGAAAACGACCCATTGGCAGAGTAGCAGCTATATTAGGCTACAGCCGTCAGTATTATTACAAACACTGTAGTTCACAACAGCAAAAGTTGTTGGTAGCACAATCTGTATTGCAATTGGTACAACAAGAAAGAAAAGTATTAACACGCTTAGGCGGCAAAAAGCTGTATCATCAAATACAACCCAAATTGCAGCAACAGCACATCAAATTTGGCAGAGATAAATTATTCAAACTCTTGTCTGAAAAGGATTTGCTCATAAAGCCTAGGCGTACCTATACACAAACCACCATGAGTAAACATTGGCTGAGAAAATATCCCAACCTGGTAAAAGATAAGTTGATTACAGCACCAGAGCAGGTGTGGGTGAGCGACATCACGTACATAAAAACAGATGAAGGTAACTGCTATTTAAATATGCTTACGGATGCATATAGCCGTAAAATAATAGGGTATGCCATTAGCGACAACATGCACACAGAAGCCATGTTGCCAGCCTATCAAATGGCTTTAAAGAATAGAAGCTATCCTTTAGAAACATTGATACATCATACCGACAGAGGCTTGCAATATTGTAGTAAAGACTATACAGAACTCTCTAACAAATGTGGCGTAACCATCAGCATGACAGAAAATGGAGATCCGTATGAAAATGCTTTAGCCGAAAGAATGAACAGAACCTTGAAAGATGAATTTGGGTTAGGTAGGCTGTTGCCCTCAAGGCAAAAAGCATACCGGTTGGTAGAAGAAGCAGTAGACATCTATAACAATTATAGACCACATTGGGCACTAAAACTTAATTGCCCTAATCAAGTACACTTACAAAAAATCCCAGTTACCGTAGCAACTGGGATATCTTAAAATCTGTCAACCTATTCTGGGACAATACACGCAATTGTTTCTGCTTCATTTAGTGTGTAAGTAGTTGCTTCGCCTGCTTCGTAGGATTTTATTCTACTATTCATTTCGTGTATAAAATCTTTATCCCAATCATTTTCTAGCGTACCTATTTCCTCTTCTACCATTGCATAAATAGCTTTAATCTTTTTGTCGTCAGCAACTTTTAGGTAGTCTGTTAGCTTTTTTCTAATTGCCGATGTGGTCATGGTTATATCATTTGTAACAAATTTACTGCTTTTCCATATCTCGTTAGATGCTTCCTTCGTCAGCATGACAACACAACCTCTGCCCCCTTTGCCCTCGCTGACTCGTTACGTGAAAAACTACGCTACAATAAAAGCCCAACACAGTATCTAGCCGATGCAGTGTGGACGCAACGGGTGCTGAATAGGGCTACAGAAAGCTGATATCATAAGTATAAAAAAAGCGCCACAAATATTGTGGCGCTTTTGTTTGAGAATTATTCAAAAAGTTTCTATTTGAAATCTTCGTTAGATAAACCGCTGTTTATTTTAGCTTCTTTTATTTTAAACTCAATTAACTGGCCAGCCATTTCTGACTTTTTAGTAAAAGGTATTTTGATGCCATTTACTACTTGGTAATTACTAATTTCTGATGTACCAGTTGCAGTGGTTTCTTTAATTTTTAAACCAGTTGTTTCGTCGTAGTAAGCCGTGATTTTAGAACCTGATGCAAGCACAATAGTTAGCACATATGTTTGTACATCACCCACTGCCTCAAGCATAGGTGCAAGTGTTACAGTGGCACTACCTAAATTACTTTCAGGAATAAATTGCATGCTTGTTAAAAGACCCTCTTTAGCAGCAGGAGGCAATGGTACGGATTGACCATTTTGCTTCATGCTTAAACTATCGCCATTCATTATAAACTTTAGTGGCACCATATTCATAGCTGGTACACTTACTTCTTGAAATAATTTATCAGGCACTATTTGCTTTAACACCTGTATTACTTCTATACCTTGCACTGTGCCAATTGATGTAACACTCACATCTTTAATGGCTTTAATTTTATCTGAACCACCTATAGCTTTTAAGTAATTTTCAATAACTGTATTGGCTGTAACACCTGCAGGCACTGCTTTTGCAGTTATGCCAGTCCAAGTATTGTTGCTGGTATTAATGTCAGGAAATTGTGCTTTAGGGTCAATAGTAACGTTTACTAATTTAGAAGTTGATTTGTACTTGAAAGTCCATTTGCTACCACGTTGCCATATTTCTGCAGGTAATTTCACCGTATCTGTTTTACCATTCGCTTGTTTAATAGCAATTACTACAGGTAATGCCATTTCTTCTAAATTTTCGATGGTAATTAAAGCACCTTTGGTTACGTCACCATCTACATATTTCACGTCTTTTACGCCTTGGTCTAATTTCCAATCGGTCATAAACCATTCTTTAAAAAACCAACTCAAATCTTCACCAGCAGCATTTTCCATAGTGCGGAAGAAATCCCATGGTGTAGGGTGTTTAAATGCCCAACGTTTAACGTAAGTTTTAAAAGCATAATCAAATCTATCTGCGCCTAAAATTTGGTCACGTAAAATGTGTAGCCCCAATGCAGGTTTGTTATAAGCAGCAAAACCTAAATAGCTGTTTTGAATGACATCAGGTGTGTTCATAATAGCATCTGCATTTGGGTTAAACATCGCTTTTGCTATACGTTGTACATTTTGCGTTTCAGCATATTCACCATTGTTAAAATCATCTGTATCAAAGTCGTTGATGAACGTATTGAAACCTTCATCCATCCAAGCATATTTACGCTCATTGCTACCTACAATCATAGGAAACCAATTGTGCCCAAACTCATGATTGGTAACGCCCCATAAACCACCTTTAGTTGCATTGTGCCCACAGAATACAATGCCAGGATATTCCATACCGCCTACAATACCTGCTACGTTTGTAGCACCAGGGTAGGTGTATTCGTACCATCTTGAGCTTAACTCAATGCTGTGTTTTACATATTCTGTACTTCTGCCCCAAGCATCTTTGCCACTGCTTTCAATTGGGTAAACAGACTGTGCCAAACATTTTCTACCACTTTTCAATTCAATTTTTGCAGCATCCCAAATGAATGAACGAGAAGCAGCCCAAGCCACGTCTCTTGCATTTAAGCATTTAAACTTCCAAGTTAAATTGGCTTTGTTTGGGTAAAATGATTTGCTATTAATTTCGGATGAATCTTTAATAGTAACAGTAGTAGGGCTTGCAGCAGCTTTAGCCAATTTAGCTATTGTAGAAGCCGTAAGTACTTCTGAAGGATTAACTAATTCGCCAGAACCAACCACAATTAAGTTAGCTGGTGCGGTAATGCTGTATTCAAAGTTGCCATATTCTAAGTAAAACTCAGAACTACCAAGGTAAGGAATGCTGTTCCAGCCAAGTACGTCATCGTAAACTTCCATTCGAGGATACCATTGCGCCACCTCATAAATCCAACCGTTTTTGGTATTTAATCTACCTAAACGGTCGGTACCATATTCAGGTACTGTAAAAGCATATTCTATTTTAATAGATAGCTTGCTACCATTGGCTTTAAGGGTGTCTTTTAAGCGAATTTGTAGTCTTGTATCATTGATGATAAAATTTGCTTTTTCAGCCTTACCATTTTGAATAACTGTTACCGATTTTATTTCGTCACCCTTAGTAAATGCTTTATTAGCAAACCTGCCACCAGCAACCACACTTGTAGCTTGTGAGCGAGAATCTTCACGGTAAATATTTTGGTCTAGTTGCAACCATACAAAAGGTAATTTGTCAGGACTATTGTTGGTGTAAGTTATTTCTACATTACCAGATACTCTGTGTTCAGCAGTATCTAATGTCACGGCTAATTTATAGTCAGCACGGTTTTGCCAATATTTTACACCTGGCTCGCCGCCTGCTGTGCGATACTCGTTACCATTTGTGGTGTAAAATAATGGGTTGAAAACTTTGTGCTGATCGTACTTTGAAGTAGGTGGTGTAGCGGTTTGCGCCACACTCATTTGAGCATTACCTACTAAGGCACACAATGCGATTACAGATGCTTTTAAAAATTTCATAAATGCTTATAAGATGATTAGAATTTAAAAGTAGCAGGGTAAATGTTCTGAAACAAAAAGAATATTACCAACAAGCAAATTAGCAATGCAAAACCTTCTTCTTATTTAAGCGATGTATTTGTTACATTTGCAATCCTTAAACAATTTTTAAGCGGCTATAGTATATGATTAACATTAGTTTTCCAGATGGTGCAGTAAGACAATACGAGCTAGGCGTTAGTGCACTTGATGTAGCAAAATCAATTAGTGAAGGGCTTGCCAGAAAGGTTTTGGCTGCCAATGTGAATGGACAAGTATGGGATGCCTCAAGACCAATAACGTCTGATGCATCATTGAAATTAGTGACCTGGGATGATAATGATGGTAAGAATACATTTTGGCATTCTTCTGCGCATTTGATGGCAGAAGCGGTAGAATCTATGTTTTATGGAGTAAAATTTTGGGTAGGTCCAGCCTTGGAAAAAGGTTTCTACTACGATATGGATTTAGGCGATAGAAAATTATCTGACGAGGATTTGGCTGTGCTAGAAAAGAAAATGAATGAGTTAGCAAAAAAGAACAACTTATTTGTCCGCAAAGAAATTTCTAAACAAGACGCCTTACAATATTTTGAAGCCAAAGGCGATGAATACAAATTGGATTTGTTGCAAAACTTAACTGATGGTGAAATCACCTTTTACACACAAGGTGATTTTACCGATTTATGTCGTGGGCCACACATACCAAATACAGGATTTATTAAAGCCATAAAGTTAATGAGCATTGCTGGTGCTTATTGGAAAGGCGATGAAAAAAACAAACAGCTAACTCGTGTTTACGGTATTACTTTTCCTAGCCAAAAAGAGTTAGACGAGTATTTATTGTTGCTAGAAGAAGCAAAAAAACGTGACCATAGAAAATTGGGTAAAGAATTGGGTATTTACACCATGGATGATGAAATTGGTCAAGGGTTGCCTTTGTGGATGCCTAATGGTACCATCATCATTGAAGAACTTGAAAAACTTGCTAAAGAAACTGAAGGTACTGCTGGTTACAAGCGTGTAGTTACGCCACACATTGCAAAAGAAAGTTTGTACCACACAAGTGGTCACTTACCATATTATGCAGATAGTATGTTTCCACCAATGGAAATGGATGGTGAAAAATACTATTTAAAAGCCATGAACTGCCCGCACCACCATAAAATATTTGGTGCTGAGCCTAAAAGTTACCGTGACTTGCCATACCGTATTGCAGAATATGGTACTTGCTACCGTTACGAGCAAAGTGGTGAGTTATTTGGCTTAATGCGTGTACGTTGCTTACACATGAACGATGCGCACATTTACTGCAATAAAGAACAGTTTTTCCAAGAGTTTAAGGCTGTAAACGATATGTATTTAAAATACTTCAAAATATTTGGGGTAGAAAAATATGTGATGCGTTTAAGCTTACACAATCCTGAAAAACTAGGTCAGAAATATGTAAATGAACCAGAACTTTGGAAAGAAACTGAAGACATGGTGCGCAAAGTATTGATAGAAACTGGTACACCATTTATTGAAGTGCAAGATGAAGCGGCATTTTATGGCCCTAAAATTGACGTTCAAATTTGGAGCATTATTGGTAGAGAGTTTACATTAGCTACCAACCAAGTAGATTTTAATTCTGGTCGAAAATTCAAACTTGAATACACTACAAAAGATAACTCTACGGATATTCCTTTAATCATTCACCGTGCACCACTAGGTACGCATGAACGTTTTATTGGTTTCTTGTTAGAGCATTATGCAGGAAAATTCCCTGTGTGGTTATCACCATTACAAGTGAAAATTTTACCTATCAGCGATAAGTTTATGCCTTATGCAGAAGCTGTAATGCAACAATTAAAGCAAGCAGGTGTTAGGGTAGAAGTTGATGATAGACAAGAGAAAATTGGCAAGAAAATTCGTGAAGCAGAATTAAGCCGTGTACCATATATGTTGGTAGTAGGCGAAAAGGAAGTAAACGAAAATCGCTTGTCAATTCGTCGTCAAGGTAAAGGCGATGGAGGCTCACAAACTGTAGAAGAATTTGTGAAAAATATTACTGAAGAAATTTTAGAACGTAGAAGTGCAGAATAATATTATTTTTACAGTATGACTGCGGCACAGCACATAAAATTTTACGACTTCTTTAGGCAGCAACTCAATATTGATGATGCTAAAGCCAAAGTATTTGTAGAAGAAGTTGAAAAACTAATTGAACAAAAGTTTGATAGTGAGAAAGGTAATTTTTCCCCTAGAACCGATATTCAAGAATTAAAACACGAGATGAATATGCTGCGCCAAGAAATGAAAACTATTTCAGCAGAAACTAAAAGCGAGATAAAATCTGAAATTAATAAACTAATCGTTTGGATTATTGCTACTATGTTTGCATCAGGTGCATTTTTTATAACGCTTGCAAAGATTTTTCTTTAACAAAAATAAATAACCAAATAAGTTTTAATGGCATTACCATTTAAAGGCGGTGGGGCAGGCAGATTTAACCCACGATTTAACAGACAACCAGAACCTGAACATCGTATTAATGAACGAATCAGAGCACTTCAAGTGCGTTTAGTAGGCGAAAACGTTACGGTTGGTATTTACCCAATACAAGAAGCCCTAAAGATTGCGCAGCAACTTGAATTAGATTTAGTAGAAATTTCGCCAAATGCAGACCCACCAGTTTGTAAAGCGATTGACTATAAAAAGTTTCTTTACGAGAAAAAACGTAAGGAAAAAGATATGAAAGCCAATGCTAAGCAAAGCGAGGTGAAAGAAGTTCGCTTTACGCCAGGCACTGACGACCATGACTTTGACTTTAAAGCAAAACACGCTGAGAAGTTTTTAAAGGAAGGTAATAAAGTAAAGGCTTACGTACAGTTTAAAGGCCGTGCAATTATGTTTAAAGAACGTGGCGAGTTGGTATTATTAAAATTCGCAGAACGCTTAGCAGAAAGTGGCCAACCAGAAAGTTTACCAAAGCTAGAAGGTAAAAGAATGTTTTTGATGTTAACACCAAAAACAGCTAAAAAGAAGAAAGAAACTGAATAAGCTACTCAGTCTAATAATCAAAGCCTCACAATTTTGTGGGGCTTTGTAATTTTATAAAGCTAAATAGCGCTACAATAAGCTGATGATTCTAGCCCCGATTGCAGTGAAAAGCCCGCAGCGCAGCGAGGACTTGCAACGAAAAGCGGGACAACTGCCTATGTGGAAAACCAAAGCTGCGCTACAAAGTTTTACCAGCTTTAAATTCAATTTCCTAATTTAAGAAATTGCCCTTACTTTTGCAGCCCATTTCCCAAACGGCTCAACAAGTGCTCGTCTGTTCGAGACGCCAGTAGGGTGTAATCTTAACAAAGATTATTTTATGCCAAAAATAAAAACAAACTCAAGTGCTAAGAAACGTTTTAAAGTAACGGGCACAGGCGAAATCACTTTTCAAAAGGCTTTCAAACGCCACATTTTAACCAAAAAATCTACCAAACGCAAACGTGACCTTAGCAAAAAAGGTATGGTTGGGCCAGCTAACAAAGATTTTGTTATGCGTTTATTAGCTTTAAAATAAGCATCCAAGAAACAAGTTTCGAGGAACAAGTTTCAAAAGCAAAAAATCATTTTAAAAATCTGTTAGCTCATCTAACAACAAACTTATAAAATATGCCACGTTCAGTAAATGCAGTAGCATCAAGGGCAAGAAGAAAAAGAATTCTTGAACAAGCCAAAGGTTATTATGGTAAACGTAAAAACGTATATACCGTTGCCAAAAACATCGTTGAAAAAGGTTTAACTTACAGCTATGTTGGTAGAAAATTAAAGAAAAGAGAATACCGTCAATTATGGATTGCACGTATTAATGCAGGTGTAAGAGAAGAAGGTATGACTTATAGCCAATTTATTAATAAACTAAGCGTTAAAGGTATTGACCTTAACCGTAAAGTTTTAGCTGATTTAGCTATGAACAACCCTGAAAGCTTTAAAGCTTTGGTTGCTTCAGTAAAATAGTTTTTAAAGTAATATATTAAAAAATCCCTCGAACTCGTCCGGGGGATTTTTATTTGTAGCAATTGTTAATATTAATGTGGTAAAGCATTGTTGGCAGGGTTATTGGCTTATGATAGATATTGTTTAACTTAAAACATAGTATCATGAGCTTACAAAAAATAATTGTTGCCGCTACTGCAGGTTTAGTAGCTGGTGCTGTAATTGGCGTATTAACTGCACCTGCATCTGGTAAAGAAACTAGACAAAACATTGCCAATAGTGCAGAAGATTTAAAGAAAAAACTTAAGAAACTAAGAGGTCAAGCAGTAGATGAACTTGATGAACTGAAGCATTTATTTGAAACAGAAGTTGATGGCTTGCAAGAAGATGTGAAAGAACGCGTATTAGCATTAATAAATAAAGCTAAAGTGAGCAAGAATAACTTTGTATCAGAAATTACTGCCAACTAAAAAGGGTAGTGGTACAAAAGAAAAAATCCGTTCTAAACTGAGTGTTAGAACGGATTTTTTATGAATTAAACGTATTGATTTTAGTTCAATTTAGCTAAAGCTTCTGCAATTCTTGCCCAAGCTTTCTCAATATTTGCCATGCTATTTGCGAAGCTAAAACGTACACAATTTGGTTCACCAAAAGCATCACCCATAACGCTAGACACATGAGCCGTATTTAACAAATACATACTGAAATCAGCAGCATTTTTAATTACTTCTGTGCCATTAGATTTACCATAATATGAACTAACATCTGGGAAAATATAGAAAGCGCCTTCTGGTGCAAAACATTTAAAACCAGGAATTTTACTCACTAGTTCTAAAGTTGTCGTTCTTCTGCGGGTAAATTCTTCAGTCATTTCAAAAGTTGGCTTTAGATCGGTTGTTAAAGCAACCACACCAGCTTTTTGTGTAATAGAACAAGTACCGCTTGTAAATTGACCTTGTAATTTCTCACAAGCTTTAGCAATAGTAGTATTAGCAGCAATGTACCCAAGTCTCCAACCTGTCATTGCAAAGCCTTTACTT
Organism: Parasediminibacterium sp. HNIBRBA5674; assembly: GCF_056745525.1. Taxonomy (NCBI): domain Bacteria; kingdom Pseudomonadati; phylum Bacteroidota; class Chitinophagia; order Chitinophagales; family Chitinophagaceae; genus Parasediminibacterium; species Parasediminibacterium sp. HNIBRBA5674. Next base: position 97,815 of record NZ_JBQWIE010000009.1, read on the forward strand.
AAACCATTAATTAATACAATACGATCTTTTAAATCTTCGAACTGCGCAATACTTTCGTGCTGACCACCAAAGTTGATGTACTCATAAATTTCATCTGATAAGATGATGATTTGCGGATATTTTCTAAAAACTTCTGCTAATGCTGCCAATTCTGCTTTGCTGTAAACAGCACCAGAAGGGTTACATGGTGAAGAGAACATGAATACTTTAGTTTTTGGTGTAATAGCTGCTTCTAACTGCGCAGGTGTTACTTTAAAACCAGTTTCTAAACCGCAATGAATTTCTACCACTTTACCACGAGCAATTTTAACTAGCTCACTGTAAGTAACCCAATAAGGTGTAGGAATTACCACTTCATCATTTTCATCAACTAAAGCTAAAATTGCATTTGCTAAACTTTGTTTAGCACCAGTTGAAGTAACAATATTTTCAGGTTTATAGTCAAGATTATTATCACGCTTAAGCTTTGTACAAACAGCTTCTCTTAAATCTAAATAACCAGATACAGGTGTGTAGTGGCTAAAGTTGTCGTTAATAGCTTTAATAGCCGCATCTTTAATGTGCTGAGGCGTATCAAAGTCTGGTTCACCAAGGCTAAGGTCTATCACATCAATGCCTTGAGCTCTTAATTCACGGCCTAGTTTGGCCATTTTCAGCGTTTCTGGTTCTGCGAAACGGTCTAACAAAGAAGATAATTGCATGATTAAGTTTTAATGATTTGCGGTTACAAAAATAAAGGTATTGTTAACAGAAATTGAATGAATACTACGAGTTATTTGAAGTTTTTCAACGTTGTGGGTAATTTAATGGATAAATTTTTCTGTTCACAATCAATTAATAGCCTTATTTCTATTTTTCAAAGCAATTACCTTCGCTATAGCTTATGACGAACAAGAGGAATTATATAGACACGTATCAGCACAAAGGCATGCGCAAGCAGCTAGTAGATTTATTAAAAACAAAGGGTATTACTGATGAAGCAGTTTTAAATGCCATTAATACCATACCAAGGCATTATTTTTTAGACAGCGCATTCGATAAAATTGCCTATGAGGATAGGGCTTTTCCTATAGATGCAGACCAAACTATTTCGCAACCTTACACGGTTGCTTATCAAACACAATTGTTAGAGGTAAAACGGAACGAGAAAATATTAGAGATAGGCACTGGAAGTATCTATCAATCAACAGTTTTGGCTGAAATGGGCGCAAGAGTTTTTACCATTGAAAGACAAAAAAAATTGTATGATAACCAAAAGCATTATTTCTTTAAAAGCAAATATCTCAACATCAAGTTTTTTTACGGTGATGGCTTTGAAGGATTGCCAACATTTGCACCGTTTGATAAAATTATTATTACCGCAGCGGCGCCATTTATACCACCAAAACTTGTAGAACAACTAAAAGTTGGTGGCTATATGGTAATTCCTGTAGATGACAATGAGAATGGATTTCAGCGTATGCTACGCATTACCAAACAAGCAGATGGCAGTTTGCTAGAAGAGGCGTTTGAAAACTTTTCGTTTGTGCCAATGTTGGGTGGAAAGAATAGATAGGATGTCGTCTTATTTTAACCTAGACACTGTTTAACATAATATAAATTATAGGCTAAAATCGAGTTGATAAATCTCACTAGTTTTCTGTTTATTTGAGATGAAATATTATACCATGAAAACGCTTTTCATAGCTTTAGCGCTTCTATTTGCCAATACTACAATTGCGCAATTGGAATCTTTAAAAGACAAGGAACTTAAATCAATTTTGATACTTAAAAACGATGAAGTTGTAAAATCTGAAAACGGTCATGAAGCATATTTTATTTACAGGGATCATTTATTCGCATTTTACTTAAATGACATGATCTATTATTACAACTCTAAAAATTCAACAACAACTAGTTTGTATTTTGATATTGATAAAAAAATGCCCAATAATGATAAAAAACCTAGTGTATTAATGCTCTCGTGGCGAAAACTAGATAAGAATATCTACCTTTTTTACAATAAAGAATACCAAATCTATATGGTTCTTCGAAATAAACTTGATGTATAAAATGCCCTTACTCAGCTGGTTTATCGCTTCTAAACAAACCCTTGTACAACAATCTTAAACTTTGATCTCTTGTAAAATATTTGTACACCCAGTTAATAAATATTTGCAACCTATTTTTTACGCCAAGAATTAGCATTAAGTGCAAGCTCATCCAAACTAGCCATGCAAAAAATCCGCTGAAATGAATTTTAGGATTTGGAATATCTACCACAGCTAAATGTCTGCCCACAGTTGCCATACTGCCTTTATCATCATATTCAAATTCGTTTAAGAAATGGCTGTTGCCAGTAACCATGCGTTCAATATTGGTGGCCAAATTTTTTGCTTGATTAATAGCCACATTAGCTACTTGTGGATGACCTTTAGGATATTTTGGTGTTTCCATGAATGCAACATCACCTAAAACATAAATATTTTCAAAGCCTTGCATACGGTTCGTTCTGTCAACCTTAATTCTATTTCCACGAACAATTAATTCATTATCAATGCCTTGAGGCACATTACCTCTTATTCCTGCTGCCCAAATTACAGTCTTACTTATTATTGTTCTGCCGTCTCGTAGCGTTACAATACTGCCATCAAACTTATCTAACGCCGAACCATTTTGCACAATTACACCTAATTCTTGTAAATACTGCTTAGCTTCTACCTGGCTTTTTTCGCTCATTGGCCCAAGCAATTCAGGTGAATTTTCTAGCAAATAGATTTTCATTTTGCTAAAATCTAAATCTGGATAATCTTTTGGCAAAATACCGTTGCGCATTTCTGCAATGGCACCACTTACTTCTACACCTGTAGCGCCACCACCAACTACCACAATACTCAATTGTTGCTCTAAAGCCACAGCATCTTTTATTTCAAGTGCATCTTCAAGGTTTTGAATTAATTTTTGCTTTAATTGTAGCGCTTCTACGGTGCTTTTCATTGGAAAAGCTAATTTTTTCAAATTATCGTTGCCAAAAAAATTGGTGTCTGCACCAGTTGCTAAAACCAAAATATCGTAGTGCAAAATGCCAATATCGGTGGTAATTGTATTGTCTTTTGCGTTAACAGTTTGTAACTCTGCTAGCCTAATAGATACATTTTTACTATTATGAAATACTTTTCGCAATGGAAATGAAATATTGCTAGCATCTAAACCTGCAGTTGCTACTTGATAAAATAGCGGTTGAAATTGGTGATAATTATTTTTATCAAGTAATAATATTTCAATGCCTTCTTTATTGTTTAGTCTTCTGGCAAGTTGCAATCCTGCAAAACCTGCACCTACTATAATTACTTTCATCTGTTGTTAATTTTAAGTATCATAAAATTTGACGCTACAAAACTATATAAAACTTTCAATAATTACTGAAAGTTTTAAAAATAATTTTCTTCATTCTCAAATTTAACAGACTAATTAGCATATTTGCATGAATAAATGATGAACAAATGCAGGTGTATAAATTTGGTGGTGCTAGCGTAAATAGTATTGAGCGTATACAAAACATGGGCAACATTTTACAGAATAAAACTGATAATGAGCCACTTGTGGTAATTATTTCTGCCATGGGTAAAACTACCAATGCACTAGAAAAAGTAGCTGAAGTATTTTTTAATGGCGATACTGACAATGCGCTACGCCTTTTTGAAGTGATTAAACAGCAGCATTTAACTACTGCAAAATATTTGTTGGTTACACATTACAACCCTTGCTATGCATTATTAAATGATTTTTTTACTGAGATAGAATGGCTATTGCACGATAAACCAGTACGAGAATTTGATTATTATTACGATCAAATTGTTTGTATAGGCGAATTGTTGAGTACAGCTATTGTTAGCTTTTATTTAAACGAAATTGGTGTTGCCAATACATGGTTGGATGTAAGAGATATTGTGCGCACTGATAATAATTTTAGAGATGCAACAATCGATTGGGCGAAAACAAAAATCGCAGTTGAAAGCTTGGATTTTGCGACAGATAGTATCATTTTAACACAAGGTTTTATAGGTGCTACAGATGATAATGAAAGTACTACACTTGGTAGAGAAGGCAGCGATTTTACAGCAGCGATTTTTGCTAACTTATTGAATGCAAATAGTTTAACCATTTGGAAAGATGTTGCCGGCGTGATGAATGCAGATCCAAAACAATTTCCTGATGCTGAATTAATGTCAGAATTAAGCTTTGAAGAAGTAATTGAAATGGCATATTATGGTGCGCAAGTCATTCACCCAAAAACCATAAAACCGCTACAAAACAAAGGCATACCATTGCATGTAAAATGCTTTTTAAATACTGGTTTACCTGGCACATCTATTCGTCAAAAACTTGTAAAGCATTTACCGCCAATTATTGTTGTTAAAAATCAACAGGCATTAATTGAGTTGCATAGTCAAGACTTTTCATTTGTAGGTGAACAGCCGATGATTGAATTGTATAAAATATTTAGTCAATTAAAAATTAAAGCAAACTTAATTCAAACTGAAGCCATTAGCTTACAAATTTGCCTTGATGATAGGAAAGAAAAGATAGAACAATTAGCACTAGCAGCTTCTACCCTTTTTGATATTCAAGTAGTTAAGGATTTAACGTTGCTAACCATTCGTCATTACAACGAAGCTATTTTAGAGAAACTAACTGCTGGTAAACAGGTTTTGCTGTTGCAAAAAACACCAGAAACTGTACAGGTTTTGTATAGATAAGTTATTATAAAGCCACATACTCACCCTTCTTGTTTACAGCAATTAGAGGCAACTTTTTATGTAATTCAAAATAATCGTAAACCTCTTTTAACTGCTTGATAAACAATTGATAGTCTTTGTCATCATGACTAGCTTTTGCAAGATAATCTGCACTTTTAGCCACATTAAATCTTGCAGGAAAAATGTGCACAGGGATAAAATCTTCGCCTACATTTTTTGCCATTGCTGTAATTAAAAATAATTCCTCTATAGGATCGTTTTGAATAGGTATGCAACCTACGGTAATACAACTGCCGTGAATGTAGATTTCGCTACCAGGTTTTGTACTATCGCTTAACAGCAAATCAGATGCATTAGGATAATTAATACCAAGTGCAAGATGGTAACTACTATTGGGCCTAAATTCATTTACACAATAAAAGCCTTCAGGTACTTGATAATCACCTTCTATGCGTTTTGGCCCCATTGCGCCACTTAAAGCACAAACTTTGTAGGTTTTGAATAACTTATAGGGCTCTTTGTTTGTGTTTCTCACCCAAACTTCAAGCTGACTATCGTATTTAAAGCTGCGTATATATACTTGCTTGGCCGGCCATTGTAAATTGGCTTTTTCAAATTGCTTTTTAAGTGTATCTTCTTTCGTTTTCAAAGCATTTGCAACTTTTGAGTTGCTTCGCTGTGCATCAATAAATGAAGTTTGGGCAAATGTGGTTGCTATGGAAAAACAAGTGAATAAAAGCAAAAGGTATTTCATTAGCCGAAAGTAAAAGTTTCTGTTTTAAGTGAGTTTAAAGTTTTGTAAACATCTGTTAATAGTGAGTTTATCGGCAAAAAGCTTTGCACATTTCACAACTATTTTATCCTGTGAGGTCTCAAATTCTGGTTTACAAATTTTCTAACACATTGATTTTCAATAATAAATAATTTGATACTAGCTTGCTTGGTCTCAAATTATCATTTGAGGCGGTGTAGCTTTTTAAGCAACGCAAATTGCACTAACAAAACCACACCACCATGAAATTTCAAGTGCTTATCTGCATCCTATTTTCTGCCTTAAAAACAACTGCTCAAACAAATGATACCCTTAACAGTAAAAAAGTTGACAGTATTACCGTTACTTCTAAAAAGCCAAGGATTCAAGTATTGGTAGATAAAACCTTACTGAATGTAGATAATATGTTAAGCACAGCGGGGCAAAATGCGTTAGACGTATTGAAATCTGCACCAGGTGTTGTAGTTGATGGCAACGACAATATTAAAATGAATGGCTCAGCTGGCGTTACTATTTTAATTGATGGTAGAAATACCTACATGAGTGCACAAGACATTGCGAATTTGCTCAAAACCATTGAAGCCAATAATATTAAAGATTTTGAGCTGATAAGTAATCCTTCTGCCAAATACGATGCAGCTGGTAATGCAGGCATTATTAATATTAAGCTTAAAAAAAGCATTACCAATGGTGTAAATGGCAATATTTCCACTAATTACCAACAAAGTGTACATGCAAGAAAAGGCATTAATGGCAGCTTTAATGTACGCAAAAACAAGTTAAATTGGTTTAGCACAGTGAGCGTAAAAGATAACGAGCAAAATACAATTGCTAACAACGAACGTACTTCTTTACAAAAGCAATACCTACAAAAAAGCATTGAAAATGATAGATTTAGCAGTAGTTTATTACGTAGTGGCTTAGATTATACCATTAATAAAAAGAATACCATTGGTGTGCTTTGGATGGCCAATAATTACAAAAGCACCATGGATAACAATAGTCAAACTTTGGTACAGCAGCTTAATGCACCTGACACAAATATTATTACTAGAAGCTTAGCACCATTTGTAACCAAAAGAAACAACTGGAATTTTAATTATAAATACAATAGCACCAAGGGTGAAGAATTAAACTTTGATGCTGATTACACCAACTTTATTTCATCGCTTTATAATACCGTAAATAATGTTGCTTTTGCAAATACCAATGTGAAATATAATAACAATAGCAACCAAAACAATGTAGACGTAGCGATTAAAATATTATCAGCAAAACTTGATTATTCATTGAAAATCAATGATAAAATAAATATAAATGCTGGATTAAAAACCGTATTTACCAATACCAATAATGCTTTAGAAGTTTTAAACGCTAGCAATAACAATTGGCTAAAAGACACAGGCAAAACAAATACCTTTCACTATAAAGAAAATATTAACGCTGCTTATTTTAATTACAACGTTAGCTTGAAAAAACTAACCATACAAGCTGGCTTACGTGCTGAAAACACCAATATTCTAGCTACATCTACCAATTTAAAGAATGAAAAAATCACAAATCCAGATACGAGTTACACTAACTTATTTCCTACCCTATTTGTACAATATAATTTAAATAATAAGCATCAACTAGGCTTAAACTATGGTAAACGCATAGATAGACCAAGCTACCAAGATCAAAATCCGTTTATTTATGTGCTAGATGCTTTTAATAGTGAGGTTGGTAATCCTTATTTGCTACCGCAAATAAGCCACAGTGTAGAACTAAGCTATACTTACAAATACGCCACAAACGCCAAACTAAAATACACGCAAACAAGCAATTATATAGATCAAATTACTTACCAAACAGGCAGTAGCACTATTTTAACCCCACAAAATGTAGGTAATAGAAAAATGGTAACGCTAAGTTTAAGTACACCATTTCAACCTGCACCTTGGTGGAATATTTATGTATCAGCAGAACCTTATTGGCAACAGTTTAATACTAGCATTGTTGGTTATGGTATCAATAAAACTACAAATGTTAGTAGCATTGGCTTTAATGGTTACATGAGCCATTCATTTACCCTTAAAAAGCAATGGGCGGCAGAACTAAGCGGCTGGTTTAATTACCAAAATGCAACTACTATTTATGTATCAAAACCACTTGGCAGCATCAATATTGGTGTAAGCAAAACCTGCATGAAAGATAAAGCGACTATAAAAATGGGTATTACAGATATATTGAACTCGCAGCGCTGGGAACAATCTTTAAACAATTTCAACCTCAACATGCACACCTATCGCAAGTGGGAAAGCCGTAATATTTCATTGAGTTTTACCTACCGCTTTGGTAACTTTAAAATAAAAGCCGCTAGAGATAGAAGCATTGGTAATGAAGGCGAAAATGATAGAATTAAAGAAAAATAAATATTAACTCGAAAAATAAAACACATGAAAAAACAATTTTTTGCAACAGTCATTTTTACAATGCTTACAGTAATTGCCTTTGCACAAACCATCAAACCAGCAGATTTAAAAGTACTTGAAGGCAATTGGGTTGGTACGCTTACTTATTTAGATTATACGAGTGGCAAACCATTTACGATGCCTGCAAATACCACGTTTGAACAAAGCAAAAGCAATCCTAACATTTATTTACGCTCAATTGGTTATAGTACAGAACCACATGCTAATCAAAAAGATTCGATGATTATAAGTAAAGATGGAAAAATGCTAGATGAATTTACAATTGTTGGTTTCAAAAAAGCGAAAGACGGTACATTAGAAATTATTGGTGAAAAAGAGAGTATTGATGGCAATGATAATAAGCCGGCCACTATCAGACGAACATTTACAATTACAGCCACCACTTTTGTTAATAAAAAAGAAGTGCTATTTAAAGGTACAAGTATTTGGCTTGTGAGGCATACTTATAGCTTTACCAAAAGTCTTTAGTAATCTGACACCTGAAATGTAATGGGTTGCCTATATAAGAAACGTTTAACCTTATTGTTTTCAATACCAGGCGTCCATCCTACACTTAGTCGCATCACTCTCAAGGCTTCAGCACCTGTACCATAACCAGGGTCTTCAAGTATTGAAATATCAGATAAAGTGCCATCGGGTTCAACAAAAAAACCAAGTATAACAGTGTATTTACCAGCTTTAGCACCTTTATAAGTTGGTACATCTGGGTTTAAATTTTTCTGTAGAAACTTTACCCAACCTTGAGATTTCCCTGGAAATTCCGCTGCTTGATAAAAAGAATAATTGGGTATCTCATTGCCATTTTCATCCCAACCTTGCTGCTTAGTTTTTTCTTTTTTAGCAGTATCATATTCTGCATAGCCAGCTTTCTTACCATTGTTATGATAATAAGTACCATACATAGTTTTATCATTTTGATAATAAAACTCTTTAACAAGATTGCCGCTATCTGAATACTCACGGAAAAAGCCGTGATACTTTTTACAATTCTTATCTGCAAAATCTATTTCATCGACCAAACGATTGTCTGTTAATAAAAATTTTTGCCTATGCCAATGACTATCAACTTGGTATGTCTTTGCATAATACTTTGCATTTTCCTTTGATGACTTGTAATTATACCTGCTTAAGTACATCTTAATAGTATCGTTTTGTGCATTTACACTAATCGCAAAGCTGCATATTGCAATAATTAAAACTAAGACTCTCATTTTTTAAATTTCAGGTTGTAATAATAATTATAAAATGCATACAAAAAAATCTTATCGACATAGTGTATACTTATAAAACAAAAACATCCGAGCTATTCACTCTCGGATGTTTTTGTATTTTTAGTAAATATGTTATACTAAACCAAGCCTTTTGTACTCAAATATCTTTCTGCATCAAGGGCAGCCATACAACCGCTACCTGCTGCTGTTACTGCTTGGCGGTAGTTTTTATCTTGTACATCACCTGCAGCAAATACGCCTTCAAGATTTGTTTTAGATGTACCAGGTATGGTATTGATGTAACCTGTTTCATCCATATCAATAAAGCCTTTGAAAATATCGCTGTTTGGTTTATGACCAATAGCTACGAAAAAGCCGCTAACAGGTACTTCTTGTGTGGTATTGTCTAGGCGGTTTTTAATACGCACAGCTTCTACTTTATGTTCGCCTAAAACCTCATCAGTTTCGCTGTTCCAATAAATTTTAATATTTTGCGTAGCCAACACTCTATCTTGCATTACCTTACTTGCACGCATTTGTCCGCTACGTACAATCATGTGTACAGTGGTACAAAGTTTTGATAAATACATGGCTTCTTCGGCCGCAGTATCGCCAGCACCTACAATCGCTACTTCTTTACCTCTAAAGAAAAAACCATCGCACACCGCACAAGCACTTACACCAAAACCATTTAAGCGTTCTTCACTTGGCAAGCCTAGCCATTTTGCCGAAGCACCTGTTGAAATAATAATCGCATCTGCCTCAATCCATTTTTCCTCATCAATTTCTACACGGTATGGTTGCTGGCTAAAATCAACTTTTGTAGCCATGCCATAGCGAATATCAGCACCCATTCTTGCGGCTTGTTTCTCAAAATGAATCATCATTTCAGGGCCTTGTACACCATCTGCATAGCCGGGATAATTTTCTACTTCGGTAGTAATAGTTAATTGTCCACCTGGCTGAATACCTTGATACAACACTGGTTTCATATTTGCACGAGCGGCATAAATAGCTGCTGTATAGCCTGCCGGGCCGCTACCAATAATTAATACATGTACTTTTTCTATTGCCTCATTTGTTGCCATAATAACTTCTTTTAAAGAGTTGCAAAAATATTGTTTGATAGTTTCTTGTTGGTATTTAAAATCAACATTTGTGGGTAAAGACGTTTCGATTGCTGGAAAATTACAAGCTGGCATCATTTTGTGTACTATTAAATAGTTAACACAACCTATCTACTAATCAATGCGTTCAACACTTATATTTACATGCTTGTTTCTAATTCATTCTTATTTTCAATGCATTGCCAGTTTTATATAATGTTTTTGCGTAGTTGTATGCTTGGTATGTTCAGTGCATTGCTAATAAACAATGGCTATTCACAATCTACCCCAACCATTAAAGCAGATACCTTTTTTCTGGCAAAAAAGAAAGGGTTACTTGGTAAAATCGGCCGCTTAGTATCTATCGATTCACCTAATGATACTATTGGTGCTACTATCAATAACATCGATCCATTTATTATTTTCAAGGACAAAAAAATCAATCACATTAAGGTTACCAATATCACTTTTGGTGGTTCGGTGAATGATACAAGCACTGTACGCAAATCCATATTCTTAAGATTAGCAGATAATTTGCACGTTGTAACAAAAGAAAAAATCATTCGCAATAATTTGTTTTTTAAAGAAGGCGATAGATTGTTCCCAAACTTGGTGGCAGATAATGAGCGCTTTTTACGTGACCTCAGTTACATACAAGATGCTAGAATATTGGTACAACCATCAGTAACAGATAATGATGCCGTAGATATAGTAGTTGTGTATAAAGACGTATTTTCTGTAAGTGGTACTGGTAGTGGCTCACCACGTAATGCTTACTTAGAAATTAAGGAAGATAATTTCATGGGCCAAGCGCAACGCATTATTGCAAGGCAATACTACGATTTAGATAGAAGTAAAAAATATGGTATTGGATTAGAATATACCAAGCGCAACATTAAAGGCACTTTTGTTGATTTTACCATTGGCTACAGTGACATCACACCAACTTTTAATAGCGGCAGAAGAGAAGAAACCGTTTTCTATACAAGGCTGGATTTACCTCTTGTAAGTCCCTATTCTTTGTGGACGGGCTCAATAGAAAATGCCGTACATGCAACTACCAACAGATACGTGAGTGACTCATTATTTAACAGTGATTTTAACTATCGCTACAAGCAAGTAGATGCTTGGGCAGGCTATAATATCTCTGGTAAATTGGCTAATGATGAAGGTACTGTGCGTAAGGTGAAACAGTTTTTAGCAATAAGAGCTACGGAGCGAAAATTTGATGAAACACCTAGTTTGTATCACGATAGATACGTGTATCAATATGCAAATTTAACGAGCATACTGGCAGCTTATACCATTTTTAAACAAGAGTATTACCGTACCAATTTCTTGTATGGTTTTGGTAGAAATGAAGATATTCCAGAAGGTTTTAACTATTCATTAATAGCAGGCTGGGCCGATAGAAGCGATGTGTCAAGGTCGTATATTGGTATTGATTTTCAGCGTAATTACTTTACAAGCAAACAGAATTATTTTAACTATACCTTACGTGTGGGTAGTTATTTAAACAAAAAAGAATTGCAAGATGTAGGGATGGTTTTAGGTGTAGAAAGCTTTACCAAGCTAAGAAAAATAGCCAATAGCAGATGGTTTACAAGGCATTTTATCAATGCAAGCATTTCGCAGCAATACAGGCGCACATTAGATGAGCCTATACGTTTAAACAGCGAATTTGGTATTGAGCAATTTAGTAGCGATTCTGCCACACTTGCAGATACACGTTTAAGCATTGGCTGCACCTCGGTGTTTTACAATACTTGGAAATTATCAGGCTTTAGTTTTGCGCCTTTTGTGTTTACTGATTTAACCTACCTAAAGCCAATAGGCTACAAGTTTGGTAAAGGTGATATTTATAGTTCGGTTGGTGCAGGCGTAAGAAGCCGCAATGAAAACTTGATTTTTGGTACTATGGAATTAAAAGCATTTTATTATCCAAGAACTACAATCAATATGAACCCATGGAATATTACATTCTCTACAGACTTACGCTTTAAATACAATAGTCAGTATGTAAAACGACCAGATTTTGTAAACCTAAATTAATAATTACCGCACATCATAAAACACCTCTCAAGCAAACAAAAGCCACAATATATTCGTCATTCTAAAAATAAAACAAACACATGAAAAAAGTTATCGCATCTCTTCTATTTGTAAGTCTATTTGCAAGTTCATCTGTAATGGCGCAAGACAAGCCAAAACCAAGCCCTGCAATGAGTACAGAAGCTACCATCGCTAGTGGCGCAACTGTAAAAATAAACTACAGCGCACCTTCTGTAAAAGGTAGAACGATTGGTACTAACTTAGAACCAATGGCTGGTAAAGTATGGCGCACTGGCGCAAATGAAGCCACAACAATTGAATTCAGTAAAGATGTAACCATTGAGGGTAAGGCATTGCCTGCTGGCAAATACAGTTTATTTACTTTGCTAAACGGTGAAGAATGGACGATTATTTTCAACAAAACTGCCAAACAATGGGGCGCTTTTAACTACAAAGAAGCTGATGACGCTTTGCGTGTAACTGTTAAAGGTGGTAAAGGCAGCTTTACTGAACAATTTAAAATTGAAGCTAGCGCAAATGGCACTGTGATATTGTTATGGGGTGACAATAAAGTGAGTTTTACTATTAAATAAGCTATCAAAATACTTATTATACAAAACGAGCGGCCACAAAATGGTCGCTCGTCTTATTATTTCCTATACTAAATTTTAATGTTGATGATTGGCAGGTACAAATGTACCGCTGTCTAATACCTTACCACGCTCAGTTTTAAGCATTCGTGATGGGTAACGATTGATAACAATGAAATCATGTGTAGCCATAATAATAGTGGTACCATAATCTTCACCAATTTGAAACAACAACTGCATAATTTCATCACTAGTTTCAGGATCTAAATTACCGGTAGGTTCATCAGCTAAAATCAACTTTGGTGAGTTAAGCAAAGCTCTAGCAATATCTACACGTTGTTGTTCACCACCACTCATTTCAAAAGGCATTTTAAAGCCTTTGCTCTTTAAGCCTACCTTATTTAGTACATCATTTATCTTTTCTTCCATCAACCGTTCGTCTTTCCAGCCTGTGGCCTTTAGAACAAACTTTAAGTTATCGTGTACATTTCTATCAGTCAACAATTGAAAATCTTGAAACACCACACCTAAATTTCTACGCAAAAAAGGTACTTTTTTCCAATCCATTTTGCGTAAGTCAAAACCTACCACAGACGCTTCACCATCAGTCAACGTAAGGTCACCATACAATGTTTTCAGTAAGCTACTTTTGCCTGTACCAGTTTTACCCACCAAGTATACAAATTCACCTTTTTCGATAGTAAAATTTACATCTTGCAACACCAAATTTGAGCCTTGATATATATTAACGTTTTTAAGAGATATTACTGTTTCAGCCATGATTGTTCTATTGATTATTCTTTTAACGAAACTACAATATAAGAATTGTTTGCAGCGCTTACGATCTTGTTAATATTTAATCTCACCAAAGCTACCTTTTAACACCAATTCTTTTTCCTCAGCAGCTTCTACCCTACCTACAATTTGCGCTTCTATACCAAATGTTGCCGCTATTGCAATCATCGCTTGTGCTGCTTGTGGGTTTGTAAATACTTCTAAGCGATGCCCCATATTAAACACTTGATACATTTCTCTATAATCTGCACCAGAATTTTCTTGAATTAATTTAAAAATCGGTGGTACTTCAAATAGATTATCTTTTATAATTTTTAAAGGTTTTGGTAAATATTTCATGCACTTAGTTTGTCCACCACCACTGCAATGTATAATGCCAGTAATATCGTCAAAATGTTGATCTAGCAAGGCTTTTAGCAAAGGTGCGTATGTTCTTGTAGGCGACAACAATAGCTTGCCAATTTGAAATTTCAAATCACCAATCTCAAATTCATCCTCTGCTTTATTTTTACCAATATACACTACCTCATTGTTCAATTTTGGCTCAAATGTTTCAGGATATTTTTCTGCATAATATTTACTCAACACATCATGCCTAGCACTTGTTAAGCCATTACTACCAAGGCCACTATTGTATTCAGTTTCGTACACCGCTTTACCGCTACTTGCAAATCCCACAATCACATTGCCTACATCAATTTTATCGTTGGTTACCAGTTTGTTTTTTGGCCATCTTGCCGTCATTGTGCCATTTACAGCTATCGTTCTCACCACATCACCTACATCAGCCGTTTCGCCACCTAAGTAGTGAATATTTACCCCGAAATCTTTCAACTGATTAAAAAATTCTTGCGTACCATTTATTACTGCCTCTAAAACCTCACCAGGAATCACCGATTTATTTCTATCAATGGTGGATGAAAACAGCAAATTATCCACTACACCTACACACAATAAATCATCCAAATTCATCGCTACTGCATCTTGTGCAATGCCTTTCCACACACTCACATCACCAGTTTCTTTCCAGTACAAATACGCCAAAATACTCTTTGTACCAGCACCATCAGCGTGGCTAATATTCACATAATTATCGTCACCACCAAGGTAGTCAGGATACATTTTACAAAATGCATTGGCATACAAACCGACATCCAATTTCTTAATTGCTGCATGCACTTCTTCTTTTTGCGCCGAAACACCACGTTGAGAATATAAAGACATAATACCAGCCCTTAACGGCCATTTTTAAAGATGATGATTGGGTGAACTTTTATACTGCTATGTAGCTTCGTTGCGTCGCACACTGCAACGTTCTGATACTTTTATCAGCAGCCCACCATATTTCCGCCGCAAATGTAACTGTTGACAAACCTTTTTTACGCATAATTTCTACGCTTTACGCCTTGGCGGTATATTCGCACTTTATGATGCAAGTACACAGAGACCTAGCGCAGTTACCCGAATTTAAAAATGCCGTTATTACCATCGGTACGTTTGATGGTGTACACAAAGGCCATCAGCAAATTATTAATCAGTTAAAAGCCACAGCAGCAGCCGTTAATGGCGAAACTGTTATCATTACGTTTCATCCACATCCACGAAAAATAGTGGGTAGCTACGGTGGCAATGTAGCGCTGCTAAATACACTTGAAGAGAAAATTATTTTACTCAACCAAGCAGGCATCAACCATTTGGTGGTTGTACCTTTTACCGAGGCTTTTGCCAATCAATCTGCTGAAGCTTATTGCAAAGACTTTATCTATCAATATTTTAAACCAAGCAAAATCATTATTGGCTACGACCATCGCTTTGGCAAAAATCGCTCAGGTGACTACCATTTACTAGAAAAAATTGGGCAAGAACTTGGCTTTGATGTAATAGAAATTAATGCACAAATTTTAAATGAAATAACTGTTAGCAGCACAAAAGTTCGTCAAGCTTTATTAGAACATGATATTACCACAGCCAATCAATTATTAGGCTACCCTTATTTTTTTGAAGGTACAGTTGTAAAAGGCAATCAACTAGGCAGAACAATTGGTTATCCTACCGCTAATATTTCTATCGCAACAGAAGAAAAATTAATTCCTGCAAATGGTGTGTATGCAGTTACAGTCAACAGTCAACAGTCGACAGTCGACAGTTTCAAAGGAATGATGAATATCGGCATCAGACCAACAATTGATGGCAAAGTGAGGGTAATTGAAGTAAATATTTTTGATTTTAACGAAGACATTTACGACCAAACTATTCAAGTACACATTCACGCCTATATACGTGGCGAAGTAAAATTCAATGGTCTAGATGCCTTAAAAAGTCAGTTGAAGGAAGATGCAATAAAAACGAACGACTTGTTGACACAAATCTAAATTTATTGTTTTCCTTTACGGTTTATTTTCCAACCGAACCAGAATCCTACTAGCAAAACAGGGATAATTCCTACTACTGAAATTAAAAAAATAGGTTTTAATATATAGTCTGAGAATCCATTAACTTTTCCCATACCTTCTTCAAAAAAGCCTATTAAACTTGAAACAAAAGCGGTCGAAATAAGTGTTATAAAAGCATATTTTATACCTACCCAAGTGTAATCTTTTTTCTTTATAATTAACTCAAGTTGCTAGTTAATTTTCTTTAGCTGTAAAGCAAACAGGAATAATGCTATTTTCAGGAGGAA